>NZ_JBQHVU010000005.1:0-130756 GCF_052064335.1 Candidatus Weimeria sp. HCP3S3_B5
ACAATTAGGACACAGATCCTGCAAAACCTGTCTGCAGCTCCTTTATTGCTGGTGAGAGAAAGAACGTCTTTTGCGGAAGGGTGGTTCTTTCTCTCTTTTTTTGTTTTTATGTAACATGTATATACTAAAAAAGCGTGCCGCAAAATGCAACACGCTCTGGTAGGAATATTTAGTTAACTCAGATAATAAAATGCAGTTTTTGTGACGCCGGAGGGAATTTTAATTTGGCGTATGACAGCGAGGACGGCATAGAGATCATATACGAGATGAGATATGAGCCTGCTGATGAGTCTTGAAATTGTGAGAAAATATGAAGAAATTGTGAAATTAGCACTCACCACTTGACAGTGCTAACAAATCGTGATATAACTATAGTCGAAGATCAAGGAAGAGGAAAAATAAAGGATCCGAATCCTGATCGGGGCTGTTCTTACGAAGGAGCACAGATGAGTGAAGCAGGTACCTCGTAAGGACTTCATAAATATCAGGCAGTGCCTGCAGGTTGCAGACACCATAGAGATTGGAGTGATTTGTATGATGATGCCGAGTATTTTTGGAGAAAGCTTATTTGACGATTTTGATGACTGGTTTGATTTCAGGATGCCGAAGATGCCTGATGTGGACAGAGTTCTGTACGGCAGGAATGCCAGGAATATGATGAAGACAGATGTCAGGGAGAAGGATGGCAAGTATGAGATGTCTATCGATCTGCCTGGCTTCGACAAAAATGATGTGAAGGTAGCATTAAATGACGGATACCTCACTATCAGTGCAGAGAAGGGCCTTGACAAGGAAGACAAGGATAAGAATAAGAAGTATCTCAGGAAAGAGAGATATGAGGGCTCTATGACCAGGAGCTTCTATGTGGGTGACGATATCACAGACAAGGATATAAATGCAAGCTACAAGAACGGAGTTCTGACCCTTGAGCTTCCTAAGAAGGATCAGAAGCAGATCGAGAAGAATGATTCTCATCTGATCGAGGTTCACTAAGTCCTGCCGGCGTTAAGCGCCGGAATGGATCTGAATGAGCTGTGAGAACAAGGAGTTTCTCACAGCTCTTTATTTTTGCAAAAAATAAAGGTACAAATATAAAAACGGGCTTTTTATTCTCTGCTGTTTTTAGTATAATAATGAAAGCAACTGAGTAATTTATATTAAGAGAGGAAATGTATCGCAATGAATTATCAGATTATCGGGGACAACGACTGTCCGCTTGTAGAGTTTCGTATGGACAGGGGCGAGGGACTTCTGATCGAGAGAGGATCGATGGCCTATATGAACGGGATTGAGCTTCAGGGGAAGCTTAATTCCAGAGGCGGGCTTCTTGGGGCTATTGGGAGAAGCATCGCCGGCGGTGAGAGCATGTTTATCACAAATGCATGCGCCGTGCAGGATGGTGCTGTACTGGGTGTTGCGCCTGCTATTCCAGGCGAGATAAAGAAGCTTACTGTCGGCAGCAGGCAGTACAGGCTTAACACCGGTGCTTTTCTTGCCTGTGCCAGCTCTGTGAATTACAACATAGTGACACAGAAGCTTTCGCATGCCTTCTTTGGAGGGACCGGAGGTCTTTTCGTGATGGAGACCATAGGCCAGGGGGATCTGCTTGTGAATGCATTCGGGAGTCTGATCACCCTTGAGGTCACGCCGGATCATCCGATCACCGTGGACAATGAGCAGGTGGTCGCCTGGGATGCAAGTCTTGACTACAGGATAGAGATCGCCTCAGGCATGTTTGGATTCATGACCGGGGAGGGCTTAGTCAACAGGTTCAGCGGCAGTGGAGAGGTCATTATCCAGACCAGAAATCTCAGAAGTCTGGCAGATAGCCTGTCAAAATATATACCGAAGGGAAACTGATATGGGAAAGGGGATTACCCTGGACGCAATGTAGACACTTTCTTCTGGTGATAGATACTGCAGATACCGGTGATATCACAAAAAAGCTGTCGTCAAAAGACGACAGCTTTTTTAATGTCCGGATCGCTTCAGTATTAAGGTGGATATTGCGACATAAGGGCCTTTGTAAAATGTCCTGACGATTGAGTTTACAGCGGATTATATATATAATGATGGAAATTGTTCAATAAAAGAAAGGTAATAGCTATGAAAGAGATCTGGAAACCGGGAAATATGCTCTATCCCATCCCCGCTGTACTGGTATCGACGAGGGGAGTCGATGGGAAGGACAATCTTTTCACTGTGGCCTGGACCGGCACCATCTGCACAAATCCTCCAATGGTTTATATATCTGTAAGAAAGAGCAGGTTTTCCTATAAGGCTCTCCATCAGACCGGGGTTTTCGCTATAAATCTGACCACAGAAAAGCTTGCTAGAGCGACCGATTACTGCGGTGTGGTCAGCGGCTCGTCCCATGATAAATGGAAGGAATGTCATCTCACAAAAGAGGAGGCAAAGGAAATCCCGGTATCTCTTGTAGCAGAAAGCCCGGTCAATATCGAGTGCCGTATCACAGAGGAAAAAGAGCTTGGAAGCCATGTATGTATGATGGCACGGGTTCTCTCTGTCCATGCCGATGCAGATTTAATAGATCTAAACGGTGCCTTCAGGCTTGAAGCAGCTCATCCGATCGTATACTCGCACGGGACTTATTTTTCCCTGGGGAAAAGGATAGGGAAATTCGGCTTCGCAGTGAAAAAAAGATCGAGGGATAAGAGATAAAAATGAGCATTATTCTACTTGACATTCCAAATAGATTTGATACAATTAAAAAGTACACAATGTAAATGAGTGTCGGTCTTAAAGGAGAAGAAATATATGGCTACAGTATATGACTTTACAGTAAAGGACAGAAATGGCAATGACGTAAGTCTTTCGGAATACAGAGGTAAGGTCCTTCTGATAGTAAACACTGCTACCGGATGCGGATTTACACCTCATTACAAGCCGCTCGAGGAGATGTATGAGGATCTTAAGGACAGGGGCTTTGAGATACTTGATTTCCCTTGCAACCAGTTCGCGGACCAGGCCCCTGGCAGCGGAGATGAGATCCATGAATTCTGCACGCTGAAGTATGGAACGACCTTCCCGCAGTTTGAGAAGATCGATGTGAACGGTGATAATGCAGCTCCGCTCTTTGTCTATCTGTCTGAAGAAAAACCTTTCAAGGGCTTTGGAAAGGGGATAAAGAACGCGGCTCTTAATAAATTCTCCGAAGTGAACAATAAGAAATTCGGTGAAAAGGCATATATCAGATGGAATTTCACGAAGTTTCTCGTTGATCGTGACGGAAATGTCTTAAGACGCTTCGAGCCTACCGAGGATATGAAGCTTGTCAGAGAAGAGGTAGAAGCTGCTTGTAACAGAAGCAATCCTTCGTGTGAGAATTGATGATCCTCCTTTAGACCCGGTCAGCCTCTGACCGGGTCTTTATTTATAATCAGAATGAAGCTAAAGCCTGAAAGCAGTCCATTCTCTGCCTGCGACAGCCTTCTGATCCTATTGTACACAAGGGGATTGACTTGTCAAATAATCCTTGTAACCATTCCAAAAATTATGATAGAATAATATGAAAAAAGTGAAGAAGAAAAAGGAGAAGCCATGGTAAAGCATATAATTCTCTGGCAGCTAAAGGATGAGCTGTCAGATCAGCAGAAGAGTCAGATAAGGTCGGAGATAAAGAAGGGACTTGAGGATCTGGCAGGAAGGATAGATGGACTTGTGGAGATCCATGTGCAGGATAAGTGCCTGCCGTCGTCGAATGCGGATCTGATGCTTGAAGTCACTCTGTCAGATCAGAAAGCTCTGGAGGCCTATGCGGTAAATCCGCTGCATGTGAGGGTAAAGGACAGCCTTATCGCACCAAATGTCAAGTCCAGGGTATGTATTGATTACGAGGTCTAAGATGAAGCAGGGGGTGGGTGCCATGGATTGTCTTGCGATCTGGTATACATTCCAGTACGGGAAAATAAAGGGGAAGCTTATAGTGATCGCAGTCATATGCCCGGTTCTGGCGGTTCCATGCTGCCCGGATGAAAAAAGGAGGTATATGATGAGGAGCATAAGAGGTATCTGTATGAATCGCTTGAACGGATGAAGAATCCATTCTATGTTGAGAAACTCGTTTACTATGGATATAAGGTGCCGGAGAAGTACAGGAAATACTGCCCGGCTGAAAATATGCCTGTGTCTTTTTATCTGAGAGATGCTTATGAAGAATTTGAAGTTAGATCTTAGGCAGAGAATATGTGTGACGTTAGTTTGTCTTATCATGTCGTCGGGTGTGATCATACAGGCGGTTATGTCATATAAGATAGATATTGCGCAGCAGAAGGAAAGAGCAAGGCTCAATGCAAAGGTGTATGCAGAGGAGCTTAGGAACGATTTCGAGAATGGACATAATATCACTGATGCAGTGGAGGATACGGTCATAGCTTCTAATGGTAAGGTAAATAATTTTGAGGCTGTGGCGTCTCATGAGATGGAGGATTATATATCGAGCATACAGCTGGCTCCTGATTCAAAGGTAGAGTATATATATCCTCTGAAGGGCAATGAGGACGGTAAGATAGACCTTATGGCTTATAAGGGACGCAGGGAGATCGTAAGTTACAGCATCAGGAACAGAAAGGCCTCAATGCAGGGTCCATTTGAGCTGAAGCAGGGAGGCTACGGCATTGCTGTCAGGAATCCTATATATATCAGACAGAAGGATGGGACAAGGAAGTACTGGGGCCTTTCGATAGTGATAATAAAGGTCCCGGATATATTTGACAAGACGCTGGGTGCGCTGGAATCGTTCGGCTATGACTATTGTCTGGATACGACATATTCGCCTATTTCTTTGAAAAGCGTAAGAGTAGCCTCATCCACAGGTGATAATGTAAAGCTTGTCAATCCTGTCAGTGCTAAGTTTCAGGCCGGAGGCTGCACCTGGACTCTTAATGTGGAAAGGGTGGGAGGATGGAGCTCTGCCAGACTTCTTACCGTCTTGCTCTCAGGCCTGTTTTTAGTGATCTTTTCAACTGTGATCACATATCTGCTGCTGCGTACGAAAAAGCAGCATAAGGAGCTTGTGAGGGCGGCTACGACAGATGAGCTGACCGGACTGTTAAGCCGCAGAGGCTTCATAGAGACCTTGACGAAGGAAATGAGCAGGGATAAGGATAAGATGGTGACGGCTGTTTTTATCGATCTCGATGATTTCAAGCAGATAAACGACCTCTATGGGCATGTGACTGGGGACGCTGCTCTTGTGAATCTGGCAAATAATCTGATCGCAGCATTCCCGAAATCGTCTATAATCGGACGTACCGGCGGAGACGAGTTCTGCGTAATGATAATAGGTAAGAGCCCTGAGGAAAGTGAGAGACTTATAAGGGAGGCTGTTGGAAAGGATCAGACCTTCTTTTTCGAGAACAAGAAATACAGCTATACCATATCTGCGGGATATGTTGATTATCCTGGTCAGACTGACGATCTAAAAAAGCTCATCAACTATGCTGATGAGGCTCTCTATTCCGCCAAGCTGGCAGGCAAGCACAGATGCGTGAGGTTCGATAGCTCTATGGCAGATATCAAGCGCACACAGCTTGGCTTCTCGTTCAAGACACTTGCAGAGGGTATACCTGGAGCCTTTATGATATATTGTGCGCAGGGCCGTGAGGATATTCTTTTTGCAAATAACGACCTGATAAATATGATGGGATGCAGGGATCTGGATGAATTTATTTCTCTTACAGGGGGAAGCTTCAGAGGTTTTGTACATCCTGATGATCTGGACCTGGTCGAGACATCCATCTGGCAGCAGATGCTGGAGAGAAGGGATGATCCGTTTCATCGTGATGACTATGTCGAGTACCGGGTGAAGAAAAAGGACGGAAGCATTCTTTCTGTAGTGGATATAGGAAGACTTATTAGCACAGAGAATTATGGTGAGATATTCTTTGTCTTCATCAGGACCAAGGGTGAGCTTGCCATTAACGTCTAAAGAAGACATTAAGCTTCGCGATCTTTGTGGTATTCTTTATCCTGATGGAATATATTTCATTTAAGATAACTAATGCGACCAATGGATTTGAGCTCTCGATAGGAGCAAATGGGCTCAGTTTCTATCAGGCAGGAGATGCGGCAAGAGCGACCGCTTCACTAGCTTTGCAGCTGGGATTTTCGGCCGTGGCAATTGGGCTGTCGTCCTATCTTCTTGACAAAAAGGTGGATCTGTAAGGACAAAGACGCGAGAGATCGCGTCTTTTTGATTTACATTTCCGCTGAGTTGGATTATATTATATCTAGAGGTTGACCGGTTCGAACCGGATTGGATTTATGTCACAATGGTGTGATGAGCAGGAAACGGCAGGATTTTCTTTTTGAGTTTTATGGAGGATTTATGTCGGAATATGACGAGATGACAAGGATGTCTAAAAGAAGTGCTATTGACGATATGACAGGACTGCCGGGAGAAAAGGAATTTTATCAGGCAGCCCTGGTGCTCGCAAGAGAGAAGATGGACTCCGGGGAGTTCGAGAACTTCTGCCCAACTTTTTTTAATGTCAAGAACTTTCGAGCATATAACAGATCATGCGGTATAGAGGGCGGAGACAAGGCAATCGTATTCATTGCGACCACTCTGAGGGAAATGTTCCCGGAGGCACTTATAGGCCATTTTGCCGGGGATCATTTTGCTGCTCTTCTGCCAAGAGAGGGGATCCCGGACAGACTTGATTTGGCTATTGAAAAGATAAATGGTTTCTTTGCAAACGCACTTATCGCGATAAAGGCAGGAGTAGTGATATATGACGGGCCGGTCGATGCAGGAGAGGTCACACATGCCTTTGATAAGGCCAAGACTGCCTGCAGGGCGGCTATGAATGATTCTGATTCATCATATGCTGTCTATTCTGAGGAAATGGATAAGGCTCTTGCTAAGAAGTATTATATCCTCGATAATTTCGATGAAGCTCTGAAGAAGGGCTATATAAAGGTATACTATCAGCCTGTAGTCCGTACTATAACAGAACGGGTATGCAGCTTTGAGGCTCTTGCCCGCTGGGAGGATCCTAAGGAGGGGATGCTCTCTCCCGGACTTTTCATCCCTGTACTTGAGGAGTCAAGGATGATAGGAAGGCTTGATGCCTATATCATAGAGAATGCAGCCAGACTTATCCATGACAGAATAGCAAATGGATGTGAGATGCTTCCTGTATCTATAAATCTCTCAAGACTTGATTTCTCACTGATCGATCCTCTGGCAAGAGTCGAGGAGGCAGTGAAGAAATACGATATACCTAAGCGCTATATCCATGTCGAGATCACAGAGACAGCCGTAGCAAAGAGCAGAGGTGAGCTGGAGAAGGCCATAGAGAGCTTCAGGGAGGCCGGCTATGAGGTCTGGCTTGATGATTTCGGTTCTGAGTATTCGTCTCTTAATGCCCTGCATAATTTCGATTTCGATATGCTAAAGATCGATATGGGATTCTTCAAGAATTTTAATGAAAAAGGAAAGAATATCATCACAAGCGTAGTATATATGGCTAAGTGTCTTGGCATCCATACCTTAGCTGAGGGTGTGGAGACCAAGGAGCAGATGGAGTTCCTCAAGAAAATAGGATGTGAGAGGATCCAGGGCTACTACTATGGCAAGCCTGAGAAATTCGAAAATGACCTGATGGAGTTCGACAGGAAGGGGCTTCTGTTTGAGACAGAGAAGGGCAGCAGGCTGCTTGAGGCAGCCGGTATGGTAAATATGGCTGACCGGTCTCCTGTAGCTATCTTTACATTCGATGGGAATCATGTAAGACTTCTTGCTGCTAATGATGTCTATTGCACAGAGCTTAAGAAGGAAGGGGTAGATGGAGTAGAGCAGGAGAATGAATATCTCTCTGATGACTGCAACAGACAGGTATCCCATATCAGAGCCTTCATGAAGAGGGTATACAATGAGCCTGACACCTATGTCTATTTGAAGAATGACAGCTATATGAGCGTTCATGCCCAGAGGATTGCCGGGGATGAGGACGAATGGATAGGCCAGTCCTCCCTGTTTGCCCTGTCTACTGACAGACAGAAGAAGGCCTGCAGCAGGATTGATGCTCTGACGAGACATATAAGCCAGATCTTTGACGGATACTATTATATGGATCTGGAGTCGGATCAGATAGAGGTGATCCAGCCTATGCATGTAGATATGGGTATAGGTGAGGTGATCAAGGGGATAGATGATTTCAATATAAAATATTCAAAGGAGCTTGTACACCCGGATGACAGGGAGAGATTTCTCACCTTTATAGACCCTGAGAATATTAGAACGGCTGTCAGGGATTCAGGTAAGGGTAAGTCTCAGGATCTTTTCCGTATTAAAAGGAAGTCAGGCAGATATCACTGGGTTGTATTTTCGGCTATACTCATAAAGGAGCCGGGGCAGCATGATTGCATACTTATATCCGAGCATGAGGACCTCTGGGAACATAAGGGCGACAGGTCCGGACTTCTGCCTGTTTTTGCTTCTTCATACAGTGTCTCTGTGCGTACGGATGTATCTGAGCAGAAGAAGGATAAAAATAAAAAACCCGTTCATTATTGGAATGGCACTATTCCTGATCGCAGAGTAGGATACAGGAGAGCATCAGACATAGCTCTTGCAGACTCGAACCAGGCTCTTCTCGGAGTTGAGGCCTGGTGTGATGATGCTATATCAATGGGACTTAGTGAGAAGGACCCGGCTGATGGTATAAGGACATCGATCGCAAGGATTGCTGAAAATCTGCTCGCAGAAAGATTCTTTATTTTTGAAGAAAGAGAGGATGGGACAGTTTCCTGTACCTATGAATGGAATGCAAAGGGCGTAGCCCCTCTTATGGCTGAGCTGTCTGGGATCAGGAAATCCGATCTCGCGCCACTGTATGAACTTTTCAATGATCATAAGGTCGCTATAATAAGAGATTTCAATGAATTCATCAAGCTTCATCCAGATATGAAGCTGCCTGTAGCCGGAGTCAGAAATGTCATTTCCGGAAGACTTACGATCGCAGGAGAGCCGTTAGGCTTTACTGTAGTCATAAATTCTGACTCACAGAGGCTTAATTCCAATGGATATATGCTGTCTACACTGACTAATTTCCTCGCATCAATGATCTCCCATAAGAATGTGATGAATGCGGCAGAGGACAGGACAAGAAGAGATCCGCTTACTGGCAGCTTGAACAGATCCGGACTCAGGCATTATTTCGATAATAGAACATCCACAGGAAAGATAGGCCTTATAGTATGTGACATAAAGGGACTGAAGGATATCAACAACGCAAATGGCTATGATGCCGGAGATAAGGCCCTTGTCCGTGTGGCCTCTGTACTGAAGCGGATAGCCGATGCCGACCATGTCTGCCGTATAGACGGTGACTCCTTTATGGTCATTGAGGAGGATATGGACGACGCAGGCATCAGGTCTGTCGCTTCCGATATCACCAGAGCCTGCTTTGCCGAGGGTGTAAGTGTCTATTCCTCCTACTGCATCCTTACAGGCGCAGTTGATAGGAACCGCTTTGATGCCGCGCTTCTCGTGATGGAGGATGAGATCAATACCCAGCAGAGGAGAGGGGATAGGGTATAGGGTCAGGTAATTGACCATATATCAAGAATCTTCTGAAAGCCTTCATTCACAGCAGCAGGGGTCACCTATCAGCTTACTCCGCATCTGGAAGCTGTTTCATCAGACGATAATTCGTCCGATTCGGATGATTCCGTTCCGGTTCCAGCAAAGGTGACCGGAGTAAAGATTTCTAATTCGAAGGGCCCAAGGGTCAAGGTCTCATTCACAGACCAGGATGATGCAGATGGCTACCAGATCTCATATTCATACAATGGGGTCACAAAGAAGAAGAACGTGAGAGGGGCATCGGCAAAGTTTTTCGTACCTAAGGGCAAAAATGTCACAGTGAAGGTCCGTGCCTATAACTATAACGACAAAGATGAGAAGCAGTACGGCTCCTGGTCTGCGGCCCTGAGCAAGAAGAAAGACAGGAAATAAAAGGCAGCAGGCCTTGTTCCTGAAAAAATGTAATATGGCAGATCATTGATCAGCCGTAGCTTTAATAAGCACCCGATCCAGTTGATGCTGAGTCAGGTGCTTTTTATATCTGTTGCCAGTTCCTGCTGTGTCACCTTTGCATCTTCCCTGAAAGAGGATGGCCTTAAGCCCTATCCCCTCCCAAAGCCATTGTAATTCCTTATATTTTATGATATCCTATTCCCGTTACATGGATTTTACAAATGGGGGTTCATTTACATGACCGAGCAGGAGAAGATCAAATATATCAAAAGACGCAACAAGCGCATGAAAAGAGCGAAGACGCGTAAGAAGAGGAGAAGGATTCTCGGCGTTACCATCGGTGTGATAGCAGCCCTGTATCTGACATTCGTGTTCTGCCCCTTACCATTTATTGCCAGATGGAGGACGGTATATATAGAGACCGCTATGACCACCAATTCGCATAAATGGCTTGCGACTATGTTTATCCCGCACTATATAATCGATAAGGTGATGGATGAGAAGAAGGCTCAGGAGGCTTATCAGAAGAAGCTGAAGAGTAAATGGGATACGGCGGAGGTCGGAGCAGATGCTGGTACGGCAAAGACCGATGAGGAGGCTTTCTTTGACAAGTACTGGGAGCTTGATTCTGAATCCTTCAGGGACTATCTGAAAAGGGAAAGTGTCTTCCTTTCGGATGGATATAACAATCTCCTGATCGATAATATGTATCGCAATCTGCCAATCTATACAGTGGAGGGTGACAGGATCCTTGCGGTGGATGCTGCTAATAACACTATAATAATAGGTGTGAAGGGCGAGGGATATTCAGGAAAGCTGGCTATTGTAAAGAATATAAACCAGGTTTCAGTAAAGAATTCGGCCTATCTGGGTAGTCGCGGAGAGACTTGCGGAGTTTATGCGAAGAGATATGACGCTGAGGTGACTATCAATGCGAGTGCATTCAGGGATGTCGGAGGGCATGGAAGCGGTGGCCTGATACGTGGCGCCTGCGTGGAAAACGGCAGGGAGATAGGTACACCGGAAAGAGGCTACTGGAAGTTCGCCGGAGTCAGAAGCGATGGCAAGATGTATGTGAGTAATTATTATTCCACAGACATAAGCGACTACAGATGGGGCCTGGAATTCTATCCGGCTCTTATAGTGGATGGGAAGAATGTCGTAGACGGTACCTTTGGAATGGGTATACAGCCCAGGACAGCGATCGGACAGAACAGCGCCGGAGACTTCATGATGCTTATAATAGATGGACGTCAGGTTGGCTACTCTCTTGGATGCACGGTTTCCGACTGTGAGAAGATACTGAGCCGTTATAAGGCCTATCAGGCAATAAACCTTGATGGAGGAAGCTCAGCGATCATGTGCTACAAGGGGAAGCAGATCACTAAGCCATCGAGCGTGAGCTCGCTGGGGCGTTTCCTTCCGAATGCTATAGTAGTCAGCAAAGCCAGCTGATGCGATAAGAAAAAATAAGGCGGCAGAATGATATTCTGCCGTTTTTTTTGATTTCAGAATAGGCTACTGAGGCTGGACTGGTCATATTATTTATATTAAAACTGGTTATTTTTCCCTTATCAGAAAACTGGTATAACTATATCCATCAGATCTGAAAGAGAAATATGACCAGATGGGTTGTGATAGGTAATACCAGTTAAAGGAGGACTCAGATGACAGAGAATGCTGCAGATAGGATCGAGCTGAACAGAGGGCTCGCTAAGATGCTGAAGGGCGGAGTGATAATGGATGTGACCAATCCCGAGCAGGCTAAGATAGCCGAGGCTGCAGGAGCATGTGCAGTTATGGCTCTTGAGAGGATACCGGCTGATATCAGAGCTGCCGGCGGAGTTTCAAGGATGAGTGATCCTGCCATGATAAAGGGGATTCAGGAAGCGGTTTCGATCCCTGTAATGGCCAAGTGCCGTATAGGACATTTCGTCGAGGCCCAGATACTTGAGGCGATAGAGATCGATTATATCGATGAATCAGAGGTTCTTTCTCCTGCAGATGATACCTACCATATTGATAAGACTAAGTTCAAGGTCCCATTCGTATGCGGAGCCAGGGACTTAGGTGAGGCCTTAAGGAGGATAGCCGAGGGCGCTTCTATGATCCGTACAAAGGGTGAGCCTGGAACAGGAGATGTGGTGCAGGCGGTCCGCCATATGAGGCTTATACAGAAGCAGATCCACGAGCTGACTTCGCTCCGCAGTGACGAGCTCTATGAGGCTGCAAAGGAGCTGGCTGTCCCGGTCTCACTGGTAAGCTTCGTACATGATAATGGCAAGCTTCCTGTCGTGAATTTTGCGGCCGGAGGCGTTGCTACTCCTGCTGACGCTGCCCTTATGATGCAGCTGGGAGCAGAGGGAGTCTTCGTTGGCAGCGGAATCTTCAAGTCCGGAAATCCGGAAAAGAGGGCGCAGGCTATAGTAAAGGCTGTCACAAACTTTGACAGGCCTGATATCCTTGCCAGACTGTCTGAGAATCTTGGTGAAGCTATGGTCGGGATAAATGCTGACGAAATAGCCCTTATCATGGAGGAGAGAGGAAAATGAGTAAAAGAAGGATCGGCGTCCTGGCCCTGCAGGGCGCCTTTTATGAGCATGAGCGGATACTTGTAAGCCTCGGAGAGGACACATCAGAGGTGAGGAGAAAGGAAGATCTGAAGGGCATCAGTGCTCTTATCATACCAGGAGGCGAGAGCACGACGATAGGGAAGCTCCTTAGGGAGCTTGATATACTCGATCCCCTGAAGGTTATGATAGATAACGGACTTCCTGTGATGGGGACCTGTGCCGGAGAGATCCTTCTTGCAGATTCTGTTGATGGCAGGAAATCAGACTATATAGCAACGATACCTATGAATGTGAGAAGGAATGCATATGGACGGCAGCTGGGAAGCTTTATAGCAAATGAGGACTTTTATGGCATAGACGGAAAGGTTCCTATGTGCTTTATCCGTGCTCCATATATAGAGTCTGCAGGCCAGGGCGTAAGAGTAGTGGCAAGATGTAATGGAAGGGTAGTTGGCGTAAGGTATGACAGCCAGCTGGCTATATCCTTTCATCCTGAGATAAGCGGAGATACGAGGATACACAGCTATTTTCTCAATTCTGTGATGCAAGGCCAGTCTCTATGATATTTGCAGACTTTTCTGCAAGCTCCTTTAATGGCTCCCGGACATCGGGAGCCTTTTTCTTCCATCTGAGATAGATCCCTGTGAGCGCTGACAGATAGCCGGTCATCAGGCTCTGGTATTTTTCTTCCCTGCAGAAATGCATGAAGAATGGGAGAGATGTGACATCGGTGGTAAAGGAGTAGAAAAAGCCGGGATCATCCCCGTAGAGAAGCTTTTTCATAGCGGGATCATCAGTATCAAGAGCCTCGTAGTAGACCTCTATACCCAGGACCAGATCATCTGGATCTATTGCGTCAAGTTTTTCGCTGACTTTTTCAAGATAGTCCTGCTCTATTTCAAATACCAGATCATCAAGTGTCTCGAAATGTGAATAGAAGGTCTTGCGATTCAAGCCGGCATGATCCGTAATAGCTGTTATCGTAATCTTATTTTGCGGCATGCAAAGGACAAGTGCGAGATAAGCTTCCTTAAGGATCTTATCAGATCTGCGGTGTTTCTTTTCATTTCTTTCCGTCTGCATTATTTACAGCTTCCTCTCCTGAATATATGCATTGTTTCTCCTCATTTTCTCACATTAACCTCATTATGTCAAAAATCAAGATTGCTAAAAAGCGCGCAGACTACTATAATGTCAGGAAGTGAGGTGTATTATGACTATAGAAGAAAGAGCAGAAAAGGCAGCAGCTCTAAAGGCTGCCGGACAGTGTAACTGCGCCCAGGCGGTGCTTAGAGTATTTGAGGATCAGATATCTGTCTCTGATCAGGAGCTTATGAAGCTAGCGGCCGGCTTTGCGGCAGGAATGGGATGTATGGAGTCCACTTGCGGGGCGCTTATAGGAGCTGTGATGGTAGCCGGAGCCCTTACTGACGGACGGGGGACTGCTGCCCATGCCAGAAATATGCTATCGGATTTTCGGACCAGCTCCGGGGCTCTTGTCTGCAAGGACCTGAAGGGCCTTGAGACAGGAAAAGCCCTCTGCGAATGCCCGGACTGTGTGAGAAATGCGGTCCTTGCATTAGGCAGAGAGCTTAATATAGCTTAGATATTGAAGCTTCCGACTGTACGGCTCAGGCTGTCTGACTGATTCTTCATGCTGCTTGCAGCTGATACTACAGTCGCACTGCCAGCCGACATGGCCTGGAGGTTTTCGTTTATGTTCTCTACTCCCTCAGAAAGCTGGGTTTGGATCTCTGATATGGTGCTGATCGAGCTTGTGATATTCGTAATGCTTGCCGAGAGTTCCTCGCTTGTGGCACCGAGTGTTCCGGAGACGTCGTTGTAGTAGCGGGCATCGTTTGTATAGGAATCGGCAAGGTCGGAGAACTTATTGTAGTCCGGTATTACATTGTCATTTATGAAATCAAGTATGGCCTGGCTCTTTGCCGAAAGGGTATTGACTCCGTTCAGGACATTTTCTATTATCTCATTTATCTTTTCTATCTCTGTGCTGGTGTTCTGCGACAGATGCTGTATCTGCTCAGCCACGACAGCAAATCCAAGACCAGCCTCACCGGCTCTGGCTGCCTCTATCGAGGCATTCAGTGAGAGAAGGTTGGTCTGATCAGAGATATCGCTTATGCTCTCACTGATCGATACAATATCGTTTATGGAGCGGGCACCCTCTATTGCGTCAGCAAGCTCTTTGCGGCTGGTCTCTGTGATTGATATGGTATTGTCACGGCTCTTTAGAAGCTCTGCGACTATCTTATCTACCTTCTCGATGACCTTTGCAGAATTCTCTGCCATATCACTTGCCTTCTGGGCCAGGTCGCCGACACCAGACTCGACCTCCCGGCAGGCTGAATCGATAGCCTGGATCTTGGCGGTCTGCTCATCTACGCTTGCAGCTGTCTCTTCCATCGTGGCGGAGATCTCGGTGATGCTGTCGTTCATCCTTCCGATCTGTCCTGTCGTATTGTCAACGCTTCCTCCTATATCCCTTGCTATAGCGGAGGTCTGCTTTATTGTCCCTATGAATCTGGTCTTCATCTCGTCCGCGAGATACTTTATCTCCTCGGTCTCTGTCTTCATATGAGGCATCTTGTTTTTTCCGACAACAGCCTCCTTTATGAAATCCATAAAGCCACTTACCGGCTTCAGATTCCTGCTTATCACTATATTCATCACTATCACTGTAATGATTATCGAGATAACTGAGATCAGGCAGGCTATTGCTATAAGCTCAATCACAGAGGAGATAAGGATCCTGTCTGACTGGGTCACGCAGAAGGTAAAGCCATCATCCTTTAGAGTATATGATGAAAGAAATACATTTCCTTTGCCTGAATTATACTCTCCTAAGGTGCCCTTTTCGATCAGTCCCGTGATATTTCCAGATGCCTTCTCATTGACATCCTTAGGGACTGAGATCGCTCCATTTTCATAACGGCACATATAGTTGTTGTTCTTGTCGAGAAGGAATGCGTTTTCTCCGTCCTTGAAATTGATACTCTTAAGGACGCTGTCCTGCTTGCTGAGTGCGAAGTCCTCAGCTATAACGCCTGCTGTATTACCCTGGGTATTCTTTATCTGACAGGAAATAGTGATAAGCAGCTGCCCCGTAGATGCGTCTACATAAGGATCAGATACTGCGACCTTGCTGCCGCTGTTTGCGGCGTCCTTGTACCATTGACGGTCTACGACCTTGAAATCTGAAGGAAGCTTTTCCTCACTGCCTGTCATCATAAAGACTGTATTATCAGAGTAGGCGATATAAAGATCTGTTACCATATCACCAAGCTCACCATTGTAGCTGCGGATAACTGACTTCATCTTCTCCTTATCTTCCAGCAGATCATAGGCCTCGGTGCTTTCTGCGACTCCCTTTACAAAGGTCTTCTGGCTGTTGATCAGGGACTCAAGCTTGGATCCGCTGTATTCTGCCTGCATCTTCACTTCTTTTCTGAAGAGTGCAGCCTTTGAAAAGTTTGCGATCGTGGTCAGGATCGAAGCAAGTAGCAGAAGCACGATCACATTCAAAAGGATCACTGTCCGCGTGATCCGGGATTTGATGGTCAGGGTTTTCCCGTTCCCCCTTTTTACGTTCGTTTCCATAAGGTTACCTCCTTTGGATAATTATGCATTTACTTAAAAAACAGGATACTATATTTTAGCCAGAGTGTAAAGAGGCCGAAAGCACAGAGACGAGAACGAGCGTAAGCGAAGTTCGAGTCCTGTGCGAGGCCGTTCTGCGAGATTAGCGAAAGCAAGCCGCAGGCGCAGCTTGAGCTTAACGAGCAGAACTACCTTAGCCGAAAGCCTGTAGGTGAGAACGAGTCGAAGACGAAGTTCGAGCTTAACGAAGACAGCTTCCTTGTTAATGAGAGCAAGCCAAAGGCGCAGCTCGAGGCCGAAAGCATAGAGATGAAGACGAGCGATAGCGAAGTCTGAATCCTATGCGAGGCCGTTCTTTGAGATTAATGAGAGCGAGCCAAAGGCGAAGCTCGAATTTAGCGAAAAGAACTTCCTTAGCAGAATAGGTGCGAGGTGCAAGGGGTCAGGCTCTAGGACCCAGGCGTTAGGCTAGACGAATAAATATTAGCAAATTGTAGCAATTTTATACATTATAAGATCAACTGACCTGATCTGTGATTTATTTTTCCAGTGCTGCTGGAATCGGACGTTCCTTGCCTGTGTATTCGCTTACGTCGATACGGATCACTGTGACGATCGAGGCCATTTTTTCATTGAATGAAAAGTCCTCACCGGTCTGGGTCTTCATAAGCAGGGAAAGCGAGCGTTCTTTTTCTGCAACATCATCTACTATGACGGCCCTGCCCTGACCGCAGATGGACTTATAGATCATTCCGTACTGGCAGGCCACCTTGCCGGCGAAAAGCTGGGTGTCGCATTCCATTGAAAAGGAGACGCGTGGATTCTTTCTTATCACATCGAGCTTGTAGCCGGCCTTGGCGCAGTGAAGATAGAGAGTGAGCCCTCCATCGTCTGTCATCTCATATCCGTAGTTCATGGGGATCACGTATGGCATACCGTCATCTGAAAGGGCAATGTGTATGACCTTAGCAGTATCCAGTATATACCTGAGCTTGTTTTTATCAGTTATCTCTCTTTCTCTTCTTGTCATAGTAACCGTCCTTTCTTTACCAGATATTTTATCACACATGTCTCCTGGTTAACAGGAGGGAATTGTCTTTTCACTGAATTATGTTAGAATGTCTTTAACATAAAAGGATCAAATCGCTGGATGTCTGCTTGTGAAATGTTTTCGGATCAAATTGTTTAGGAGTACGGTATCTGGCTGGAGGACATAGGTATATAAAATGTATTCATTTTTGCTGGCAGTCATCTATCTGATATTTATAAGCCTGGGGCTGCCGGATTCCCTGCTTGGATCCGGCTGGCCGGCCATGCATACGGCGTTTGGAGTGCCATCGTCCTATGCAGGATATGTATCGATGGCTATCTCATTTATGACGATAATATCAGCGCTTTTAAGCCCGGGACTTCTGAAACGGCTTCATACCAGATGGATAGTTATCATTTCAATAGCTCTTACAGTGATGGGACTTTTGGGTTTCTCATTTTCATCAGAATACTGGATGCTCTTTATCTTTGCCATACCATATGGTCTGGGAGCCGGTGCGATAGACGCATCAGTGAATCACTATGTGGCAAATAATTATTCAGGAGCGGTGATGAATTTTCTCCACTGCTTCTATGGAGTGGGAGCGGTGATAAGCCCTAACATAATGGCACTTGCTCTAAGTAAGGCCAGATGGAACGAAGGATACATATGGACCGCCTTTATACAGCTCGGGATACTTTTAGTCTGCATCATCTCACTTCCTCTCTGGAAGAAAAATGAAAACGGCGAAGAGGATAAGGAGGAGGGAGCCGGTATCAGGGAGGCCATCAGGGTCTCTGGTGTGATCCCTACACTGATAGCTTTTTTTGCCTACTGCTCAGGAGAGGCAACCTGCTTTCTATGGACATCAAGCTATTTCGCAGCTACAAGGGATGGGCTTAGTAAGAGCATGGTAGCTTCATTCGGCTCGCTTGTATTTGGAGGCCTGATGATCGGGAGACTGATCTCCGGCTTTGTCTCAAACAGGCTTGGAGACCGGCTTCTGATCAGGATCGGAATATCGGTAGAGCTTATCGGAATATTCATAGTAATGCTTCCGCTGAAAAGCTATATTCCGGCGGCAGCAGGCTTTGTCCTGATAGGAACTGGCATGGGACCGGTCTATCCGGCCATACAGCATATGGCGCCATATAACTTTGGAAAAAGAAACAGTGCAGCAGTGATTAGCCTTCAGATGGCCTCGGCATATGTAGGAAGTACCTTTATGCCTATGGTATTCGGCAATCTCTCCCGCATCGCCGGAATCGGGATAATGCCTTTTTATCTGCTTGCCTTTGCAGCGCTTAATATGGTCATGCTTGAGAGGACCTATGCCATACTTAGGAAAAGGAAAGCCTGATCAGTTAAGTAATAAAGATATTTCTCCGAAATAGAAATAAGAGAGATTTTTCGGAGGAAGAGAATGCAGATAGAGGATCTTTTATTAAAAAACAGCTCTGACAAAAAGACCGGCATGGCCGCAGAGCTTTTATCAGATACAAAGAATACAGACGAGACAGTAGGGACGACAGGCACAGGTCTTGATGGTGCCAGGGTGAAGGTGGAGAAGGGAGACAAGGTCTTTCGTGCGCCTGTCTATAATAAAAAGGAGATAAGGACAGCCGCTCAGGCCTATGAGAAGCAGGCTAAGGCAGGATCCTCTGAGAAGAATATAAAGGATCAGATGATCCTTGCTGCCCATACCATGTCAAAGAAGGACTACAAGGCCATGATGGAAAATGGCTTTGACCCGGCCGATACGGATTCAAAGACATTTGTGACAATAGCCGATAAGATAAGGATATCGATGGCAAAGGCCGGCAAGGATATGTCTATCACCGGCAAGGTTAAAAGGGCAGCTGTTGAGGCGGTCTCGGGTTCGACTGCTGAGGCAAACGGAATAGAGGAAGCTTTGAAGAAGACAAGCGGCGATTCGGCTTTGCAGGCTGTGCCTAAGCAGAGCCAGGCAGCAGATGTAAACGCTGCTGTTGACAGGACACTTGAATCCCTTTCTAAGGAGGATCTGCCTGTTAGCTCCTCTACAGCATCCGAGGTGAGGGAGGCGGCCTCAATGATATCCCAGCTTCCAGATACCATAAGCGCAGAAAGCAGCATCTATCTGATAAAAAACGAGCTTGATCCGACACTTGATAATGTGATAAGGGCAGCATATGCCGGGAATACTGACCTCTCTTATGATGCTTCCATTTCAGACAGCGACATAAAGGAGCTTCTGCCACAGATCAGCGGAATAATAGAAGGCGCAGGCCTCCTTGCAGATGGGTCCCAGATCGATAATGCAGTATTACTGTTGAAAAATGGAGTAGATCTGACTTCAGAAAACATAAAATTATTTAATGATCTAAACGGCAAGAAGACCATGGATCAAGGCGACCTGCCATGTGCTGTGACCGACACTGTAAAAGAAGGAAAGAGGATAAGCGACATGATGGCGGTAAGCGGCTTTTCGGCTATGGATAAGGCAAGGGATGCCATGCAGACTATAAATGCAGCGGACCCGGACGATGCTTCTCGTATTGTGCTTTCTGGAAAGACCCTTACCATTGCGAATCTGAAGGCATCAATGACAGCCGGATCAGAGGAGCAGCCGCTAGCCAGCGGTCAGGATGCTGCTCTAAAGGTTGTGACTGCCCAGAGGCAGCTTGAGGAGACCAGGCTCCTTATGACTACAGAGGCGAATTTCGACCTGATAAAGCGTGGAGTATCAATAGATACGACGGCTCTTTCTGATCTGGTAGAGAAGCTTAAGGAGCGGGAGAGATCGCTGGGAGAGGTTCTCTTTCCTGATGATGATAAGGCGGCCCAGATATTTGACTATACGACAGAGGCCGTAGGTCAGGCTGGGAATGCTCCTGCAGCCCTTATTTCCTCGTTCAAAAGATATGATGATATTTTTTCGGAAACTCTTACGGACCTGTCTGATAAGGCCACAGGCATTACAGGTCTGAGCAGATATATAAAAGCAGAAAAGCTTTATCAGAAGCTTTCAACGCTGCCGGATCAGATGTATGGAGATACAGTCGAAAAGGCATTTTCTGATATAGATCAGATTCTTGAGGATAATGGCCTTGAGGCTTCTCTGAATAATCGGAGGGCTGTGAGGATCCTTGTCTATAACAACAGGGAGGTAAATGCAGACAGCATAGAGCAGGTAAGGACTGCCGATGAGAAGGTGCAGAGAGTCTTTGGCAATATGACTCCGGGCGTCGTGATGAAAATGGTAAAGCACGGCGAAAACCCGCTTCAGATGTCCATGGATGAGCTCTATGACAAGACTGAGCAGATAAAAAAGGTCATGGCCTCAAGCGGATCACAGGCTGATAAAGATGCAGAGGATTTCGCGGAATTCCTGTGGAAGGCAGAACAGAGCGGAAAGGTCACGGATGAGGAGTCCCAGTCATTTATCGGACTCTACAGGCTGATGCACCAGATCGACGAGACGGACGGAGCACCTATAGGAGCCCTGCTGGCTCAGGGAGCTGACATCACTATGCAGAATCTGATGATGGCTGTCCGTTCTGAAAAGTATGCCGGACATGACTATGTGATAGATGACAGCTTTGAGGCACCTAATTCCCATATCACGAATTCGATCACTGATCAGATAGGAGCTGCCTACAGGAGCAGATGGGCACAGATCCTTTCTGACAGGGAAAGAAACCAGGTCGAGTATCAGACCATGAGGACCCGTGACGCAAAGGCTCTTATGACACCTGACAGGCTTTCGGCTATAGGAGGAGAGGAGGCCTATTTTCCTATGTCGCCGGATGAGCTTGCAAGTGCGCTTGAGGCAGAGGGGCCTGAAGAGGAGAATACAGAATACCAGCAGAGACAGGCTGAGATCGAACAGGCGCTTACAGAGACAGGTCAGGATAGCTACAGGCTTATAAGCTATGCTGGAATCCCTGATTCTCCTTTGAATCTGGCAGCCATAAACCAGATGCTAAGTAGTCACAGGCTTTTTTATACAAGGCTTTATGGAGAAAACGGCAGGAAGACTCAGGGCTTACTTTCACAGAGTATGGCTGATGGGGAACAGATGACTCTTGATGATGGCTGGGAAAAGCTGATCGAGGACTTTTCAGAGGCCATGGATTCTCCGGAGGAGCTGGCCCGTGCCGAGAAGGAACTTTATGATACAGCTGAGAATGTTCTGAGGAAATCACTTGCCGACGATGCATCAGCAGGTCGGATCGATATCAGGCTCATCCAGCAGTCAGTGAGACAGCTTTCCATGATGAAGGAGCTTTCGGAAAAAAAAGAGGAATATGCAATACCTGTAATGGTCGGTGATGAACTGGGCAATATGAATGTCCGGATCGTCCGCGGCAGTGATGAGAAAAAGGGACTTATTGATCTGGCTATGGATTCTGATACTACCGGAGAGGTCTATGCCCGCTTTAAGACTACAGAGGATGGCGGCATCGAGGGCAGGATAAGGACTGACCGCAGAGAAAGCCGCGAGACTCTTAGTGAAAACCTCGGAAGCCTGGCTGCAAGGATACAGGAGAAGCTGAAGGGAACACGGGTATCGCTCGTAGCCGAATATGACCGGGGCGTAAATGCAGCTGCTGTTCTTACCAATACAGATGATCCGGGCTTTGAGACCTCGGATGAGAGGACCAGTCGGGTCCAGACGAAGACACTGTATTCAGTTGCGAGAAGCTTCGTCGAGACAGTAGGAGAGCTGTTCTAAAGGAAGTAAGGTTTCTATGGAAAAAAGCACCAGAAGGGTTATTGTGGCGCTGATCGCAGTGTCAGCGCTTATTTATGCTGTACAGATTGCTGTTTTTCATGATGTGAGGACTACAGCTTTCTATTTCCTACAGGATATGGCCTTTATGCCGATTACTATAGCCATTGCTACTATAGTGGTAGGAGAGATCATAAGCTTACGGGAGAAAAGGGAGAGACTTGAGAAGACCCAGATGCTTACGAGTTCTTTTTTTACAGGGATCGGAGCATATCTTCTGAAGGAGATCATAAGGATGACTGATACCGATCAGTTCATCACTGAGGTCGTGCGTGGCAGCTCATACGATAAAAGGCAGGAAAAGGAGATCCTTGACCGGATAAGAAAAATGGACCTGACTGTACATATAGACAGGGAGGGCTATGACAGGATAAGGCAGATCATCCGGGAAAATCAGACCAATATTTTTATAATCGCATCGAATCCGCTTGTAATAGAGCATGAGGCCTTTACAGATATGCTCTGGGGGATCTTTCATCTGATGGACGAGTACCGGCTGAGAGGTGATTGGGATGATCTTTCGGCTCAGGATATAGAACATTTCGATCAGGATTTCGAAAGAATACTAAGAGCTATGCTGATAAACTGGGTCAGGGATGTTCGCTATCTGCGGGAGAATTTCCCTGACTTCTATGCGGTGGCAGGAAAAAAGATAGGGAGCCTGTAATTAAAGACACGTGATCCATATTGTAATTTGTGATGATGCGGTTGAAAAAAATCCTGATTCTGATATGATGGAAAGGGTATAGGGCGAGATCATCTGGATATTTCAGGAAGGATTTTATGATAGATAGATACGGGTTTGTAAAGAGGATAAAGAGGCATCTGGCTATATCATGTGCTGTGGCGGTGGGCTTTTCACAGGCCATGACCCTGGCAGATGCGACGGAGAGCAGGAGCAGCTCATACAGCAGCATGTATATAAGGACCGGGGACAAGGCAACTGATATGGTAAATATTGCTCTGGCCCAGCAGGGAAGGACAAAGGCTGACTTCGGTTACACTGAGTCCTGGTGCGCCGACTTTGTATGCGATTGTGCGGCCCTTGCCGGAGCGTCTGATGCAGTTCCTTTCAATGGGAAGGTATCTTCTCTTTATAATTCCGTTATAGCTGCCGGCGGAGGAGAGGTCTCATCGCCCGAGAAGGGAGATCTGGTATTCTATTACTGTACTGTTGACGGCTTTGTCCATGTGGGCATCATGGCCGATCAGACCAGGTCGATAGAGGGGAACTATACCAGCAAGGTCACTGTGGTAAGCGGGGTCTATAAGGACACCCATGGACATTCCCTGGCTAATGGCACTGTGATGAGAAGGTTCGTAAGACCGGCATATAATGGAGCAGTGACGCCGGCTCCGGATACAGATAAGAATAATACAGACGACAATTCTAATAAGAATAATTCAGATAAAAAGGCAGATAACAGCAAGAAGGACAATAGCAGCAAAAAGGATACAGACAAGAAGGACAATAGCAGCAAAAAGGATACAGATAAGAAGGACAATAGCAGCAAAAAGGATACAGACAAGAAGGACAACAGCAGCAAAAAGGATACAGACAAGAAGGACAATAGCAGCAAAAAGGATACAGATAAGAAGGACAATAGCAGTAAAAAGGATACGGACAAGAAGCTTGTGTTTTCAAAAAAAGGCGCAGGTGATTATCAGATAGCCACAGAAAGCACGCCACTTACCCTCAGGAAGACTCCTGGTAAATCGGGAAATCCGCTTATTGGTATCCCAAAGGATATGGTCATTGCTGTGACGAAGACCAGTGGATCAAAGAGCGATGACTGGGCTTATACCTCCTATAAAGGTATCAAGGGATATGTGTCAATGGATTTCCTGAAAAGGGTGAAGGCTCCGAAGAAGGGAGATTCCATAGCATATGAGGATGCGCTCTATTCAGTTATCTCAGTATCAGGAAAGAAGGTAAAGGCTGCATATAAGAAAAATACAGATGCAAAGGCTACATCTGCTGTTATACCGGACAGCTTCATAAGAGGAAGCTATACCTATACGGTTACCTCGATAAGGAGCAAGGCGTTTTCCGCCTCAGGGAAGCTTGACAGTGTAGAGATAAGATCAGAAAGCATAACAAGCATTTCAAAGAATGCCTTCAAGGGTCTGGATAAAAAAACTATTATCAAAGTTCCTGAAAAGAAGCTTTCCAAGTACAAAAAGCTGATAAAGAGATCAGGGGCTAAGCTGGAGGTCAGTAAGAAAGCGTAAGGAATAGAAGAGTCTTTATCTGTCAAGTGAAGTCAGCCTTTTACTGATCTCTACCTCCTCTCCCTGATCTGAGGGCTGATAGAAGTGCGTTCCCTGGACTGAGTCAGGAAGATACTGCTGCTTTACATAGTGACCAGGGAAATCATGTGGATATTTGTAACCTATGCCGTGACCGAGCTTTGCGGCGCCGGAATAGTGTGAATCTCTCAGATAGGCGGGTTCCTGATCGGTAATTGTGCTCTTTACATTGTCCATTGCTGCATAGATGGCATTAGTGCAGCTGTTGGACTTAGGAGCACATGCAACATATATAGCGGCCTGTGAGAGGATAAGCTGGCTTTCAGGCATACCGACGCGCTCCACCTCCAGAGCGGCAGAGGAAGCCACGACCATAGCCATAGGATCAGCATTCCCTACATCCTCAGAGGCACATATCATGATCCTTCTGGCAATGAATTTCACATCCTCTCCGGCAGTAAGCATCTTGGCAAGATAATATACAGCGGCGTCAGGATCTGATCCACGCATGCTTTTGATGAAGGCAGAGATCGTATCATAATGACCATCACCATTCTTGTCATAGCCTATGACTCTCTTCTGTATGCATTCCTGTGCTACGTCCATAGTGATATGGATCAGACCATCTCTGTCAGGATCTGTAGTCACTGCGGCCAGCTCCAGCGCATTCAGTGCCCGGCGGGCATCACCGTTTGCCATATCGGCGAGAAAATCAATGGCATCCGGATCGGCTTCTATATTCAGCCGGCCAAGACCTCGGGTCTGGTCGGAAAGAGCACGGGAAAGAACTGCCTTGATATTCTCAGGGGTCAGTGGATGCAGTTCAAAAATGATAGAACGTGACAGAAGGGCAGAATTCACCTCGAAATAAGGATTCTCAGTAGTAGCGCCGATCAGTATGACAGTTCCGTCCTCGACAAAGGGAAGCAGATAGTCCTGCTGTCCCTTGTTGAAGCGGTGGATCTCATCGATGAAGAGGATGGTACGCCGTCCATACATACCTAGAGTATCCTTGGCCCGTGCGACGACCTCCTCCATATCCTTCTTCCCTGATGATGTGGCGTTTATCTGCATGAATTCAGAGCTAGTCGTATTGGCAATCACACGCGCTATAGTAGTCTTTCCTGTGCCGGGAGGGCCGTAAAAGATAACAGAGGACAGCTTGTCAGCTCTGATGGCGCGGTAGAGCATCTTATTATGCCCCAGGATGTCATCCTGTCCCACTATCTCATCGAGTGTCTTAGGCCGCATACGCTCAGCAAGAGGCGCCTCGCTTTTCTTATTTTCATTTGCCATATAGTCAAACAGATCCATTGCAGCTCCTTTAAGAATTCTTTTTAGATATTCTATCACAAACTTTTGTTTTGTGGTAGAATAGGATTTATATCCGATGAAAATATTTTTTGCAGAAAGGAGATAGAATGGCTGATATATATGTGGCGAGTGACAGCCGGTATGACAGAATGAAATACAACCGGGTAGGCAGGAGCGGACTGCTTTTTCCGGCCGTATCGCTGGGCTTCTGGCATAATTTTGGCAGCATAGGCGATTTCGGGAACATGAGACAGATGATGCGGACTGCCTTTGATCTGGGTATCACGCAGTTCGATCTGGCAAATAATTACGGACCGGAGTATGGAAGGGCGGAGATAAATGCCGGCAGGATCCTTCATGAGGACTTCATGCCCTACCGTGATGAGCTCATCATCACGACAAAGGCCGGATTCGATATGTGGCCGGGACCATATGGAGATCACGGCAGCAGGAAGTATCTGATCGCGAGCATCGATCAGTCGCTTAAGAGACTGGGACTTCCTTATGTGGATATATTCTATCATCACAGGCCGGATCCGGATACACCGCTTGAGGAGACCATGGAGGCCCTGCTTCAGATAGTAAGGAGCGGAAAGGCTATCTATGCTGGTATTTCAAACTATAATGCCGAGCAGACCAGGGCAGCAGTCAAGATAGCGAGGAAGATCCATCTGCCTCTTGTCGTGAACCAGAGACGCTATTCCATCTTTGACAGAAAAATAGAAAGGGAGGGCCTTATGGACACCGCAGATGAGGAGGGTCTTGGGATCATAGCCTTCTCGCCGCTGGCGCAGGGGCTCTTAAGTGACAGATATTTAAACGGCATCCCGGCAGACAGCAGGATAGGCCATGACCCAAGGTATCTCCACAGGGAAGACCTGACAGAGAAGAAGCTTACAGCTATTAGGGCACTGGATCAGATGGCCGGGGAGAGAGGACAGTCTCTTGCTGATATGTCGCTTGCCTGGGCACTAAAGAATCCGGCAGTGGCTTCAGTCATCATCGGGGCATCTAAGCCTGAGCAGATAAGAGACAATGTGAACTTCCTGCAGAATGACACATTTACAGATGATGAGCTTAAGAGGATAGATGAGATCACAAAGGATATTTGAGGAAAGGCAAAGGAATGGGAAAAAGAATAGGATTCATTGGCGCAGGCAATATGGGATCGGCAATGCTTGCCGGTATACTTGGGGCAGGACTTGCCAGAGCAGATGAGGTGATCGCCTCGGTAAGGAGTGAGGAGACAGCCGGCAGGATAAGGGATAAGTACGGGATCGAGGTGACCCATGACAATAGAAGAGCAGCAGAGGCATCGATAGTCTTTCTTGCAGTAAAGCCGGCCCAGCTCCCTGGAGTCTGTGATGAGATAAGAGAGACGATAGGGGATCAGCTGATCATTTCTGTGGCAGCAGGCTTTGATCTGAAAAAGCTTCATGCCGCACTTGGACAAGATGCTCATATCATACGTTCGATGCCTAATACACCGGCCATGGCAGGAGAGGCAATGAGTGCGTTATGCACAGATGATAAGGTAAACGATCAGGAGAAGACGACAGCGGTCAGGCTGTTTGAGAGCTTTGGGAAGGCAGAGCTTGTGGCCGAGGATCTGATGGATGCCGTGACAGGAGTTTCAGGATCATCTCCGGCCTTTATCTATATGATAATAGAGGCAATGGCTGATGCTGCCGTTGCAGAGGGAATGCCGCGCCGCCAGGCCTATGTGTTTGCTGCCCAGTCCGTGCTTGGCTCCGCAAAGATGGTACTTGAGACAGGAAAGCATCCGGGCGAGCTAAAGGATGCTGTTACATCTCCGGCAGGTACTACTATAGAGGGATGCGCTGCTCTGGAGAGAGACGGGATGAGGGCGGCAATGATCGACGCTGTCCGTACTGCAGCCAGGAAATCAAGGGAGATGTCCGGAAAATAATAAACAGAATGGCTGTTTGGAGGCCCTGGATTGTGCATAGTGCACAAACCGGGACCTCTATTTTTGTGAACTATTTTGGAAGAAAATGATTGATAAAGACAGAATATCGTGCTAATATTTGAAATGTAATGAAGGGTTGTGATAGGAATTGAAGGATTATAGAAAGGACAGTGGATACAGTGCTTACAGAAGAGAGACTTTCGAGGATACTCTCGCTGGTAGAGACAAAGGGCTCAGTGAGTATTGCAGATCTGCTTGAGGAGCTAGGAACCAGCGAGTCGACTGTAAGACGTGATCTCGACCAGCTCGACAGCGAGGGGAGGCTTACCAGAGTAAGGGGCGGTGCGATCGCTAAGGAGAACAGGCGGCTGCTGCGCGATGATGAGGTAAGCAGGAGAAAGATAAGGATGGTCTCTGAGAAGGAGACCATTGGGTCCATGGCTGCCGGGCTTATAGAGAAGGATGATTTCGTATATATAGATTCAGGCACCACGACAGCTCAGATGCTCGGCCATATATCACAGAAGGAGGCTACATATATCACGAATGGACTAAGCCATGCTATGACTCTCGGTGCACTGGGCTTCAGGGTCTTCGTTCTAGGAGGAGAGTTCAAGAGCACGACTGAGTCGATAGTCGGAGAGGAAGCCGTGGGACTTCTGATGAAGTACAACTTTACCAAGGGCTTCTTCGGTACTAACGGTATCACAGTAAAGGAAGGCTTCACGACACCTGAGCTGAAGGAGGGCATGGTAAAGAAGGCTGCCTTTGAATCGTGCAGACAGAGATTTATCCTTGCAGACAATTCAAAGTTCGGAGTTGTATCTGCGGTAAGCTTCGGGGGATTTTCGGAGGCAGATGTGATAACCGATCATGTGCCGGGGAGCTTCAGAAGATACAGTAACATAAGGATGGCAGAATGAAGGCGGATTCTGCGGATCAGGAGGCAGATCATGATAATGACAGTCACCTTTAATCCCTCGCTTGACTATATAGTAAGCGTAGATGATTTCAGGACAGGACAGGTAAACAGGACTACAAAGGAGCTGCTTTTCCCAGGCGGCAAGGGACTGAATGTGTCTATGGTGCTTAAGAATCTGGGAATGGATTCTGTTGCAGTGGGGTTCATGGCAGGCTTTACCGGCAGGGCCATTGAACAGATGATGGAAAGCCGTGGCATTGATACGAGCTTCATCGAGGTGGAGGAAGGTATCTCAAGGATCAACGTGAAGCTGAGAAGCAGGGAGGAGACAGAGATAAACGGAATGGGACCGGCTATCTCAGCGGAGAATATAGACGAGCTCTATAAGAAGCTTGATGCGCTATCAAGGGATGATATCTTAGTCCTTGCCGGATCAATCCCTTCAGTCATGCCTGAGTCCATGTATATGGATATCATGAAGTATCTTAAGGGACGGGGAGTCAGGATAATAGTGGATGCGACAAGGGATTTGCTCGTGAATGTGCTTCCTCTGCATCCATTCCTGATAAAGCCGAATAATCACGAGCTGGGTGAGATCTTCGGGGTCAGGCTTGAGACAAAGGAGGAGGTGATCCCCTATGCCAGAAAGATGCAGGAAAAGGGAGCGGAGAATGTCCTTATTTCTATGGCAGGACAGGGGGCTTTGCTTATAGACGGGGACGGAAGGGTCACCGAGTCGGATCCGCCAAAGGGCAAGGTCAGAAACTCGGTCGGAGCCGGAGACTCCATGGTGGCCGGATTCATTTACGGCTATCTGACCAGTGGAGGGGATTTTGAAAGGGCGTTTTATACAGGACTTTGTACAGGAAGCGCTTCGGCGTTTTCAGATGATCTGGCCACGAGGCCGGAGGTTGTATCCCTGCTCGATCAGCTGGGAAAAGGAGGTATATTATGAGGGTAAAGGATCTGCTTTCGCCGGAATGCATAGAGCTTTCCGGAAAGGCTTCTGACAAGGCAGATGTGATCAGACAGATGGTCGACCTGATGGTCCGCCGCGGCAATATCAGCGACAGAGAGGCCTATGAAAAAGGAGTATTTGCAAGAGAGGAGGAATCTACTACAGGTATAGGAGACGGTATAGCGATTCCTCACTGCAAGTCAGATGCGGTAAAGGCACCGGGGCTTGCAGCAATGGTGCTGCCGGATGGTGTAGAATTTGATGCACTTGACGGTCAGCCGGTACATCTTATTTTTCTTATAGCAGCGCCGAACACAGAGGATAATGTACATCTGGAGGTACTTGCCAGACTTTCAGAGCTTCTTATGGACTCTGATTTCATAGATGCTCTTTTACATGCAGGATCAAAGGAGGAATTCCTTGCAGTGATCGATAAGGCTGAGAGCGGGCGGCAGGAGGCCGATGTGAAAAAGCAGCAGGCGCCGTCAGATCAGAATGACTATGAGGTCCTTGCGGTTACAAGCTGTCCTAACGGAGTGGCTCATACCTATATGGCTGCAGAGGCTCTTGAAAAGGCCGGAAAGAAGCTTGGAGTAAGGATAAAGGTAGAGACCAGAGGAAGCGGCGGAGCAAAGAATGTAGTGACGGACGCTGAGATCGCCGCAGCAAAGGGGATCGTGATCGCAGCTGACGCAAATGTCCCTATGGACCGCTTCGATGGAAAGCCTCTTGTCGAGGCAAGAGTCGCGGACGGGATCCATAAGCCTGAAGAGCTAATAAACCGTGCAAGAAAGGGTGATGCTCCTGTATATCACTCTGCCAAGGGCGTGGGGCATACTGATGATTCTGCAAAGGGCAGCGCCGGACACAAGATATACACAAGCCTTATGGCCGGTGTTTCAGCCATGCTTCCTTTCGTAATAGGCGGCGGTATCCTTACAGCTATAGCCTTCCTTATAGACACTATTCTAGGCTTCGGCACGACAGGAGGATCAAACTTCGGATCCATGGTGCCTCTGTCGGCCTTCTTCAAGTATTCGGGCGGACTGGCAATGAGCCTTATGGTGCCTGTGCTGGCCGGCTTTATAGCTTATTCGATAGCAGACAAGCCGGGACTTGCGGTAGGTTTTCTTGGCGGACTCTTAGCGGCGAACGGAAATGCTCTTGCGGATAATTTCGCGAAGATATGGCCTGATGGACTCGGAGGCTTTCAGGGCTTTATAGACCGCTTTGCCTTCCAGCACAGCGGAAACACAGTATCAGGCTTCCTCGGAGGTATTGCAGTAGGCTTCCTGGCCGGATATATAGTCCTCTGGCTTGAGAAGAGTACAGAGAAGCTTCCTAAGTCAGTTCAGGGAATAAGACCTATGCTCATATATCCGGTGATCGGAATGTTTATAGTGTCTATTATCATGTGCTTCATATTCAACCCTCTGATCGGACTTATAAACACCGGGCTTTCGGACATGCTTACTGCCCTCGGACGTTCAGGAATGGTATGGCTTCTAGGCATGATTCTTGCAGGAATGATGGCTGTTGATATGGGAGGCCCGATCAATAAGGCAGCCTATGTATTCGGCACATTCATGTTGACAAACGCATCAGAGTATTTAAGCAAGGGAGCTCAGCAGTCTGATCCTAAGGTAGCACTCTGCTATATGTCGATGGCAGCCGTGATGATTGGCGGTATGTGCCCTCCTGTAGGAATAGCTATCGCATCGAAGCTTTTCCCGGGCAAGTTTACCAAAACTGAGAAGGAAGGCTTTGTGTCGAATATAGTAATGGGAGCAAGCTTCATAACAGAGGCTGCTATCCCGTTTGCAGCATCTGATCCGGCTCATGTGATCCCGGCGACCTTCTGCGGATCAGCAGTAGCAGGCCTGCTTTCAGCCCTGTTCGGCTGTACACTGATGGCTCCTCACGGAGGTGTCTTCGTAATAGCTACTATAGGCAGATGGCCTCTCTTCCTGCTCGCATGGCTGATCGGATCCTTTGTCACAGCGATCCTTTTGGGAGTGCTCAGGAAGGAAGTAGCAGAAGACAGATAAGGGTAAAACAGTCTTTAAGAAAGAGAGCATATCTGTTATAATATAAGCAATATTGATTCGGAATAGCACAGATTTTCAGGAGGAAATATCATGAAGGAATTCAAGTACACGATCACAGATCCACAGGGTATTCATGCAAGACCGGCAGGCCTTTTCGTAAAGGCAGCTGCCAAGTATCCATGCAAGGTTACTATAGCAAAGGACGGTAAGGAAGTAGATGCTAAGAGGATCCTGGGAGTTATGAGCCTCGGTGTCAAGCAGGGACATGAGGTAACCATCTGCACTGACGGCGAACAGGAGGAAGAGGCCTGCGCTGAGCTGGAGCAGTTCATGAAGGATAATCTTTGATATTTCGGGTGCCGCAGGAAGTGTCGTGACATATGACAGGTCCTGTGGCGCCTTTTTTGTAATAAGACAAAGAGAGGTAGATAAAGGTGCAGAAGGAATATTTGGGAAAGGCTGTTTTCACAGGAATAGCCATAGGAAAGATAAGCGTCTATCACAAGAAGGATTCAGTTGTAAAAAGGGAGAGGACGGATGACCCCGAGAAGGAGATAAAGCGTTATCACGAGGCCAGCGAGGAAGCCAAAAGGGAGCTTGCCGCTCTTTATGACAAGGCCTTAAAGGAGGTCGGACAGGCAAATGCAGCCGTATTTGAGGTGCACCAGATGATGCTTGACGACCTCGATTATCAGGAGTCAGTCGAGAATATCATCCGTACCCAGAATGTAAATGCAGAGTTTGCAGTGGCTACGACCGGGGACAATTTCTCTGAGATGTTTGCCAATATGGACGATGATTATATGAGAGGAAGGGCAGCTGACGTCAAGGATATCTCGAACAGGGTCGTAGGTATCCTTTCAGGGACAGGCGGATCAGGCTTTACTGCAAAGGAGCCTTCTATCCTGCTTGCTGATGATCTGGCCCCGTCGGAGACAGTCCAGCTTGACAAGTCACTTGTCCTCTCATTTGTGACAAGGCATGGCTCTACGAATTCTCATACGGCCATTCTGGCACGTACTATGAATATACCTGCTCTAATAGGCGTGGATTTCATAGAGGATGATATGGAGGGACATACTGGTATAGTTGACGGATATACAGGAAGGTTCATTGTAGACCCTGATCAGGATGTCCTTAAGGAATATCAGGATAAGAAAAAACAGGAGGAGGAGAAGCGGAGGCTTCTTCTGGAGCTTAAAGGCAAGGAGAATATCACTAAGGACGGAGTGAAGATCAATGTCTTTGCCAATATCGGCTCGGTAAAGGATGTGGCTGATGTGCTGGCAAATGATGCCGGCGGTATAGGACTGTTCAGGAGTGAGTTCCTATATCTGGGCTGCGATGATTATCCATCCGAGGAGGAACAGTTCAAGGCCTATAAGACAGTCGCAGAGAACATGGCTGGGAAAAAGGTGATAATCAGGACTCTTGATATAGGGGCAGACAAGCAGGTCGATTATTTCCACCTGGATCACGAGGACAATCCTGCCATGGGCTTTCGTGCCATAAGGATCTGCCTGAAGAGACCGGAAATCTTCAAGACCCAGCTTCGTGCTCTTTACAGAGCAAGCTATTACGGTAATATCTCCATAATGTTCCCTATGATAATCTCGGTCGATGAGGTGAGGAGGATAAAGGAGATAATAGCCGAGGTAAAGAAGGAGCTTGACCAGCAGAATCTCCCTTATAAGGACTGCGAGCTGGGTGTCATGATCGAGACGCCTGCTGCTGTCTGGATGTCAGGAGAGCTTGCCAGGGAGGTCGACTTCTTCTCCATAGGTACAAATGATCTGACGCAGTATACCCTTGCCTGTGACAGGCAGAATCCTAACCTTGAGGACTTCTCGGATACGCATCATCCGGCTGTATTAAGAGAGATAGAATACACTATAAAGAAGGGGCACGAGGGAGGAGCCTGGGTAGGTATCTGCGGTGAGCTCGGAGCTGACACCTCACTTACCGAGACATTCCTTCGGATGGGAGTTGATGAACTTTCGGTATCTCCATCCAGAGTGCTTGCGGTAAGAGATGCGATCAGGAAGACGGATCTGTCCAGATGAGCCCTCTTTACAAAATTACCCTTTTCCTGTATAGTAAAGATTGCGGCAAAAACGCAATTAAGTTAAGAGAAAGGTTTTTATGGACGTTCCGTTAGAATGTATTGGTCGATTGTATCAGAAAGTGGCTGGGAGGCGAATAAGCCACATAAGTGAGAGGTTCCCGGAAAGGATCGAGGGCGTGGATTCATTGTTCTCGATCCCTGATGTGCTTGATCGGCACGAGGTTGACAGACCTCTTATAGTCACGGATCCGCTTGTTTCAAAAAGCTCCTTTTTCGAGAGCTTCATAAATGACAGGGAGACAGGATACGTCGTATATCACTGGGTCAAGAAGGATCCTACCATATCACAGGCAGAGGAGATAGCGGAGTTCTATCAGAAGAATGACTGCGACTCCTTTATCGCTATCGGCGGAGGAAGCGCCATGGATGCTGCAAAGGGAGCAGCAGCGGCACTGGCAAGACCGGGTAAGCGGCTTTCTGATATGAGAGGCATGAACAGGGTCAGGCATGATACTCCGTTCTTTATAGCGGTGCCTACTACAGCCGGATCAGGCTCTGAGACTACAGGCATGACAGCTCTTGGTGAGAGCACGACAGGCTACAAGATCACGATCAATGATCCTCATCTCATGCCTGATGTGGCGGTTCTTGATCCTTCGCTTCTCATAAGTCTGCCTAAGGAGGAGACAGCCTATTCAGGAATGGATGCTCTTTCCCATGCAATCGAGAGCTATATGAATACGCCGTTTCATCTCGATAATACCGCAGAGGACTGTGAAGACGCAGTAGAGGGAATAATGGACGCCCTTCCCAAGGCCTTCGAGGACGGAGAGGATCTGGCTGCAAGAGAGGAGATGCTTATAGCATCTTTTACTGCAGGAAGAGCTCTGTCGGCAAGCGGGATCGGAAATATCCATGCTATTTCCCATGCGGTAGGAGGAGCATTGTCTCTTCCGCATGGACTTGTCTGTGCGGTGGTAATGCCATATGTGCTTAGAGAGTACGGATCAGTAGCGGTACCATATCTCGCCAAGCTTGCTTCTATATGTGATATAGAAAAGGACGGCACCAGACAGGAACGGGCCATAGGTCTTATTGATACTATTCTTGACATGAACGAGGAGATGGGTATCCCGAAGCATCTTGAAATTGATGAGGCGGATATACCAAGACTCGCGGCATTTGCTTACAGGGAGGTCAATCCCTGGTATCCGGTGCCGGTCAAGTTTGACAAAAAGAGATTTGCAAAGATTTTAAGGCTTGTAAGAGCCTGATACAATGAGAGCGAGGTGACACCTTCATGGAATCGGATAATCATTATCGAGCGATGTATACAGATTTGAAAATGACATGGAGGAAATGTCACTATGTTAGATATATACAGGACCGACGATGCTGTAATACATGAAAGCGATCGTTTTGAGCCCGGCTGCTGGATCAAGCTGACCGCGCCATCTGCCGACGAGTGCGAGGAGGTGGCCACAAAATTTAAAATGGATATAGATGATGTCAGGGCGGCGCTCGATGAGGAGGAAAGCTCCAGAATCAGTGTTGAGGATGACTATACCCTTATACTTATCGATATCCCTACAGCAGAAGAAAGAAACAGCCGCCATACATATACGACTATACCGCTTGGCATCCTTTTACGGGATGATCTGATAATGACCGTATGCAACGAGGAGACATCTGTCCTCCGGTCCTTTATAGACCACAGGGTAAGAGAGTTCTCGACAAAGAAGCAGATGAGGTTTACATATCAGATCCTCTACAATACCAGCATGGTCTATCAGTCGCTTCTGCGAACTATCGACAGACAGCGTACAGAGATAGAGGAGAGGATAAACGGCGATCGTACAGAGGATGGAGATCTGGTGGATCTGCATGAGCTCGAGTCCAACCTCGTTTACTTTGCGACATCACTGCGTGCCAACAATCTCGTTGTCGACAGGCTGACCAGATATACAAAGATCAGGCAGTATGACGAGGATGAGGATATACTTGAGGACGTGATAGTCGAGACCAAGCAGGCTATAGAGATGACATCCATCTACCGTGATATAATAAACGGTACCAGGGATCTGATAAGCACCCTGATCAATAACCGTCTGAATAACGCGATGAAATATCTTGCGGCAATAACGATCGTTCTATCAGTTCCTACTATCATAGGAGGACTCTGGGGGATGAATGTCGATGCCAGATGGATGCCCTTTTCGCATACGCCGTTTGGATTCGCTATACTTTGTCTGCTTACTCTTATCATAAGCATAATAACAGCAATAGTACTAAAGAGAAGAAAGATGCTTTAGGAAAGGAGAGAAATGAAGATCTTAAGCTTCTGTGTACCATGCTATAATTCGTACACATTCATGAGAAAATGTATTGACTCGCTTCTGCCAGGAGGAGAGGATGTAGAGATCCTTATCATTGATGATGGCTCTACGGACAGGACAGGAGAGCTTGCTGACTCCTATCAGAAGGCCTATCCGGGCATAGTAAGAGCGATTCATCAGGAAAACGGAGGCCATGGTGCAGCCGTGAATACAGGTATCCGCGAGGCAAAGGGACTTTATTTCAAGGTAGTGGATTCTGATGACTGGGTGGACAGGGATGCCTATCTTCAGATCCTTGATACATTAAGACGTTTCTCTGAGATGGAGAAGCCGGTCGATATGCACCTGTCCAATTTCGTCTATGAGAAGCTGTCTACAGGTCATCAGAGAAGGATGCTGCTTTCACCTCTTTTCCCGGAGAATCAGATAATAGGCTGGGACGGGATGAAGAGAAATATCAAGGGCTTTTCTATCCTGATGCATTCTGTGATCTACCGTACAGGCCTGCTGCATGACTGCGGTCTCAAGCTTCCTTTGCATACCTTCTATGTAGACAACCTTTATGTCTATATACCGCTTATCCATGTAAAGACCCTTTACTACGAGAATGTAAGCTTCTACAGATACTACATAGGCCGCGAGGGTCAGTCAGTGGCTGAGCAGACGATGATAAAGAGGATAGACCAGCAGCTTCGGGTCAATTATGCTATGATAGACGCAGTAGACCCGTGGCAGGTAGAGGAGCCTCATCTGAGGAAGTATCTTCTGTCATATCTGGAATCAGTGACAGTGGTCTCCACATCGATCGGATATCTGTCAAAGGATCCTGTGAACTATAAGAAGATAGATGACCTCTGGAAATATATCTACGATCACGACAGGAGGACCTATCATCAGCTCAGATACGGAGTCCTGGGCTTTGCGATGAGGTTTAAGGGAGCGGCTGGCAAGAGGTTAGGGATCTTTTTCTATCATCTGGCCCAGAGATTCATTGGATTCAACTAAGGGGATTGACAAAGTTTTAACAGACTTGTATTATGAACGGAGGAGGACGGGGCAGATCCTGTCCCATTCCAAAGCCTTGATGAAGACAAGAGGGACGGTTCCTATGTCTTCGAAAAAATAAGTTAAAAGGACAGGAGACCGTCCTCCTGCCTTTTGGAGGAAAAAATGTCTGATTACAAGAATCTGAAAATCGAACAGGATGGCGCAACAGCAGTGCTTTCCATCTGCAGACCAAAGGCTCTCAACGCTCTGAATTCAGAGACTATCGATGAGCTTAACGACGCCCTGACTGAGATCGAGGCAAATGACGAGATCAAGGTCCTTATCCTTACAGGCGGTCCTTGCTTCAACAAGAAGCTCGGTGGAGACGATCCTTACCGTTCATTTGTAGCAGGTGCAGACATCTCCGAGATGTATGGATTTGATGCTCCGGCAGCAAGGAAGTTCGGAATGAAGGCAAGTGTTCCTTTCTTCAAGCTTATGAACATGAGACAGGTTACTATCGCTGCTGTAAACGGATTCGCTCTTGGCGGCGGCTGTGAGATCTCAATGGCCTGTGATATCAGGATCGCTTCAGAGAACGCTATTTTCGGACAGCCTGAGTGCGGACTCGGTATTATCCCGGGATTCGGCGGCACACAGAGACTTGCAAGGCTTGTTGGAATGGGAAGAGCCAAGGAGATGATCTTCACCTGCGAGAATATCAAGGCAGATGAGGCATACAGGATCGGCCTTGTAAATAAGGTAGTTCCTAAGGAAGAGCTTATGCCGGCTGCAAAGGCAATGGCAGAGAAGATCGAGGCAAATGCTTCATATGCTGTATCAGTAGCAAAGGCTGCTATAAACAACGGCTATGATATGGATATCAAGAATGCAGTTGAGCTCGAGGCAAATCTCTTCGGTGTAGTAAATGATACTCACGATAAGAAGGAGGGCATGGGAGCCTTCTTAAAGATCGACGGAAAGACAGACAAGAACTTTACAGATTTCTGATATAAATGGTGATATAGCCCTTATGTATCCCCGGCGCCATTGACGCCGGGTGATTTTTTAGGAGGAAAAATGGCAAAGAATCCAGTAGTTACAATAAAGATGAGCGACGGAGCCGTAATGAAGGCTGAGCTCTACCCAGAGATCGCTCCGAACACAGTTAATAATTTTATAAGCCTTATAAATCACGGCTTCTATGACGGAGTGGGCTTTCACAGGGTGATAGAGGGCTTCATGATACAGGGAGGAGATCCTGACGGAAACGGTACAGGGGGCCCTGGATATTCTATTAAGGGAGAGTTTGCCTCAAATGGCTTTAAAAATGATCTGAAGCACACAGCAGGTGTCCTTTCAATGGCTAGGACAATGGATCCGGATTCCGCCGGAAGCCAGTTCTTTATCATGCATAAGGATGCTCCGCATCTCGATGGAGAATATGCAGCCTTCGGTAAGATAATCGAGGGCATGGATGTGGTAAATAAGATAGCAGAAACAGAGACCGACTGGTCAGACAGTCCATTGGAGCCACAGGTCATGGAGGAGGTCACAGTAGAGACCTTTGGCCAGACCTATCCTGAGCCAGAAGAGGTATGAGGGCAGCTTTTCTATGCATATTCCATGAGGTGACCGGCCTTTACTGTCCGGGCTGCGGAGGGACAAGAGCACTACGCTTCCTTCTGCACGGCCATCCCCTGCTTTCGCTATGGTATCATCCTCTAGTGATCTATGGCGTTTTTCTTATCATCTATTACTGCATAAGGGCAGTCACGGCCCTTATTGCAAAAGAAAACAGCTCGTCCGGGTCCGGAGGAGCTGTAGTAAGAGCAATAGCTTTGCTTGACAGAAAGCAAAAGCTTCATAGGGATGCTCCCCTCTGGGGAGCGCTTGTCCTGCTTGTTATAAACTGCATATTAAAGAATGCTATCCTGCTGATCGCCGGAGTGGATCCACTGCCATAGATCAGTCTAGCTTAATGCCTGAAAGAAGACTTGAAAGGTCAGTGCCAAAGCCCTTCTTTTCAGGCTTTTTCTTATCATGATGGTCACTGCCCTTTCCCTTCGGACGGTTATTCCTGCGGGCCTTGTCAGGACGTTTGTTGTCTGTCCTGTTCTCATGCTTTGCCTGACTCTGACCGCCGTCTTCTCTCATAGTAAGGGAAATCCGTCCCTTTTCCTTATCTACATCAAGCACGGTAACATCTACTATATCACCTATATTCAGGACGTCGAGCGGATGATTAATATGCCTGCTTGAGATCTGCGAGATATGAACGAGGCCGTCCTCATGGACGCCTATATCTACAAAGGCTCCGAAATCTACGATATTCCTGACTGTACCCTTAAGCTTCATGCCAGGGGTCAGGTCATCCATGGAAAGTACATCGCTTCTAAGCACAGGGCGTGGCATCTCGTCACGTGGATCACGGCCAGGCTTCTTAAGCTCCTTTATTATGTCATCAAGCGTCATCTGACCTATGTTAAGCCTTGTGGCAAGGGAATCGACTGAGGATGCCCTTTTTTCTATATCGCTAAGAGCACCCTTTCTTAAGTCATCCGCGCTATAGCCGAGCAGGGAAAGCAGATCATAGGTCTTCTGGTAGCTTTCCGGATGGACACCGGTATTGTCAAGAGGCTCCTCTCCGTTACGGATACGGAGGAAGCCGGCACACTGCTCATAGGCCTTGGGCCCAAGTCCCTTTACCTTGAGCAGGTCACCCCTTCTGGTAAAGCTGCCGTTTGCCTCACGGTATTCGATGATGTTTTTGGAGGTGGTCTTCGTGATACCTGATATATAGGATAGAAGCGGAGCAGAGGCTGTATTCAGATCGACTCCGACTGAGTTTACGACCGACTCGACTACGCCTGACAGAGCCCCTGAAAGCTTCTTCTGGTTCATATCATGCTGATACTGCCCTATTCCTATGGCCTTTGGATCTATCTTTACATATTCGGACAGAGGATCGATGAGACGACGGGCAAGGGATGCCGCTCCACGTCCCTCTACATCGAGATCAGGAAGCTCCTTTGCAGCAAGCTCACTTGCCGAGTAAACGGAGGCGCCGGCCTCATTTACGATCACGTACTGAAGCGGGCGGGATGATTCCTTTATTATTTCAGCAATGATGCCCTCAGATTCCCTTGAGGCTGTACCGTTTCCAAGAGCAATGAGATCCACTGAATATCTGTCTATAAGAGCCCCGATCTTCTTCTTCGTGCCGTCTATATCATTCTTTGGCTTGAATGGGAAGACCATATCTGTAGTAAGTATACGTCCTGTGCAGTCACATACGGCAATCTTGCAGCCATGGACAAAGCCCGGATCCCAGGACAGAACGGTCTTTCCTGCTATAGGCGGGGAGAGAAGAAGGGAACGGAGATTGGCCTGAAATACCTTTATCGCTCCATCCTCAGCCATATCGGTAAGGTCACCTCTGATCTCTCTCTCGATCGAAGGGGCTATGAGTCGATCGTATGAATCTTTTATGGCATCCTTAAGGACAGGGGTGGTGACCGGATTTTCGACAGTTATGACCTGTCTCGTAAGATAGGATAGAATATCCTCACTGGGTGCAGTAATGCTTACAGAAAGACAGTCCTCCTTTTCCCCGCGGTTCATTGCGAGGATCCTGTGGCCGGGGATGGTGGAAAGCTTTTCAGAATAATCATAGTACATCTCATAGACGCCTGCATCATCTCCTTTTTTCTTTGATGAAGAGATAAGCCCCTGCTTTCTGGTAAGCTCCCTGATATGGCTTCTGTAGCTGGCATTATCAGAAATCGATTCGGCTATTATATCACAGGCACCCTGGATGGCATCCTCAGGTACATGGACGTCGTTTTCAGGATCTACATATCTGCTAGCCTCGTCGATAAGAGGGGTGGTGATCTTCTGCGAGATGATAAGCCGAGCAAGCGGCTCAAGTCCCTTTTCCCTTGCTATAGTCGCGCGGGTACGTCTCTTTGGCTTATATGGCCTGTATATATCCTCGACCTCGGCAAGGGTAAGTGCTGCGTCGAGGCTTTTTGCTATTTCGGGAGTCATGGCTCCTGCTTCCTCGATCGTGGAGCGTACAGTGGCCTTTCTTTCCTCGAGTCCCCTCAGATAGGTCAGGCGGTCGCCTAATACGCGGAGAGCGTCGTCGTCGAGACCTCCGGTGATCTCCTTTCTGTATCTGGCTATAAAGGGAATGGTATTTCCTTCGTCCAGAAGCGTTATCGCAGCATCTACCTGCGATTTCCTGACATTCAGTTCCTGTGCTATTAAAGCGTTAATATCCATTGAAATTTCCTGCTGAAAAGAATTAAATGATACATCGTCAGATTATAGACCAGTTTGATCTGTGCGTCAAATGAACTGAGGACTTGAGAAAAAGACAGGATTTATTTATAATAAAAGCTATGGAAAGATTTGAAAGCTTAAGCGATCAGGATACGAGACGGTTTGCCGAAAAGCTGGCAGAGAAGGCTGCTCCGGGGGACGTTTATACCCTTTCCGGAGATTTGGGCGTCGGGAAAACCGTATTTGCCAAGGGCTTCGCCAGGGGACTGGGAGTGACTGAGCCGGTCACAAGCCCTACATTTACAATAGTTCAGGAATACACAAGCGGACGGCTGCCCTTCTATCATTTCGATGTATACAGGATCTCTGATCCTGATGAAATGGAGGAATGCGGCTTCTATGACTATCTGGACCGCGGAGGAGTCGTCCTTATCGAATGGGCAGAGCTTATAGAGGATGTGCTTCCGAGACCCCGTACAGAGATCACCATTTCAAAGGATCTTGCGGGAGATGATGGCTACAGGCTTATAGAGATAAGGAGACGCTGAAGGGATAATAAGGATGAGGATATTAGGAATAGATTCCTCAGGACTCGTCGCATCGGTAGCGGTTATTGACGATGATGTCCTGCTTGGAGAATTTACAACAGATTACAAGAAGACCCACAGCACCACGCTTATGCCGATGCTCGATCAGCTGATACAGATGCTTGGGATCCCGCTTTCATCGATAGATGCGATAGCTGTAGCAGCAGGGCCGGGCAGCTTTACAGGACTGCGTATAGGAGCAGCGACCGTAAAGGGGCTTGCTTATGCCCTCTCTATTCCGGTGATAGCGGTTCCGACCGTAGATGCGATCGCATACAATCTATACGGATCAAGGAGACTTATCTGTCCTCTGATGGATGCCAGAAGGCAGCAGGCCTACTCGGGACTCTACAGGTTCTCAGAGACCAATAAGTTCATAGTCAGGAAGGAGCAGGCTCCTGAGAGTATAGCCGACATAATCGAAAGGATAAATATTGAGGATCTCCCGGTCACCTTCTTAGGAGACGGGGTCCCGGTATTTAAGGATTTCATAGAGAAAAATACTACTGTGGACTATGATTTCGCTCCGGCCTTCTGCAACAGGCAGAGAGCTGGCGCTGTTGCTTCTCTTGGCAGATTATATTTCGACAAGGAGTTCTATACCTCGGCAGAGGAGTTCAGACCTGTATATCTGCGCAAGTCTCAGGCTGAGAGAGAGGCAGAGGAAAGAAAAAAGGCCGGATCTGGCGCAGGAGGATACAATGCTTGATGTCTGCCTTCTGGGTACAGGCGGGATGATGCCTCTGCCGAGAAGGTTTCTTACATCACTGGCTCTTCGCTTCAATGGCAGGACGCTTCTGATAGACTGCGGGGAAGGCACTCAGGTAGCTATGAAAAAGGCAGGAGTTTCTCCATATCCTATCGACGCTATCTGCTTTACCCACTATCATGCCGATCATATAAGCGGACTTCCTGGTCTGCTGCTTGATATGGGAAATTCCGACAGGACGGAGCCTGTCCATCTCTACGGACCCAGAGGCCTTAAAAGGATAGTATCGGCGCTTACAGTGATTACTCCCCAGCTTCCCTTTGAACTTGTCTGTCACGAATACCACAACGACGAGGAGATCTTTGCAGTCAGCGGTATCAGGGTAAGGGCCTTCAGGGTCTGTCACAATATGATCTGCTATGGATACACAGCAGAGATAGACAGGAAGGGAAGATTCAATGCTGATGCAGCAAGGTCGCTTGGAATCCCGCTTGAGTACTGGCATCTGCTGCAGAAGGGTCAGGAGGTAGGAGGCTTTGTACCGGGTCAGGTAATGGGACCTGACAGGAAGGGACTGAAGGTCACCTATACTACTGATACCAGACCAGTCAGATCGATAGAAGAGAATGCAGCAGGCAGCGATCTCTTTATCTGCGAGGGAATGTACGGAGACCCTGAGAAGGCAGCAAGCGCCAAGGAGAAAAAGCACATGACCATGCAGGAGGCTGCCGGTCTTGCAGCAAGAGCCGGAGTAGGGGAATTATGGCTTACACATTATTCTCCATCTATGACAGATCCGAGGATATATACAAAGGAGCTTGAGAGGATATTTAAAGCCACAACTGTCTGCAGGGATGGATGGAAGAAGGAGCTTGATTTTACAGACGAAGGAGAGGCCTGACTATGAGTGCGAGAAGAACGGCGCGAACGGTTATATTGGTACTTATCTGTGCATGTATAGTAGTCGGATACTACACCTATCTGGACAGGACCACGTCTGAGAAGGCGAATAATTCTGAGAATGTAAGGATCACTGAAAAGGACAGGCTCCTTACTATGGACTTCGAGAAGAATTATCCTCCAACTCCGCGCGAGGTCATAAAGGTATACAACAGATACTTGAATCTATGCTTCGGTGGCAGCAAGCTTTCTTCAAAGGATATAAAGACTCTTGCGGGCAAGATCCGCCAGATGATGGATCCAAAGCTTGCCGATGCGAATCCGGCAGATGACTATGAAAGGAGTCTGTCACAGGAGATAAAGGAGTATAAGAGCAGAAAGTCCAAGATGATAAGCACCGATGTATGTGATACCTCCGATGTGATATACGGTAAGCTTGACGGCAGTGATGTAGCCTATGTCAGGGCGACATATTCCATTAAGGAAGCCTCAAGCTATCAGAGGACCTTTCAGAGGTTTATCCTCAGGATGGATGATAAGGATCACTGGAAGATAGTCGGATTCGAGCTTACTGATGCTGATGGCAATCCATTAGCTCAGGGACACGTGATAAAAGCTGGAGAAAAAACAAAGTGAAGATTTTAGGAATTGAAAGCTCCTGCGACGAGACCGCAGCAGCTGTGGTCTGTGATGGCAGGAAGGTCCTTTCAAATGAGATATCAACCCAGATCCCCATACATACTCTCTATGGCGGAGTAGTACCGGAGATCGCTTCGAGAAAGCATGTGGAGAGGATCACCCAGGTCGTCGATCTGGCCTTGAGAAAGGCGGATGTGAGCCAGAAGGAAATAGACGCGGTTGCGGTTACCTACGGACCGGGGCTGGTTGGACCTCTTCTGGTAGGAGTATCCTTTGCAAAGGCATTTGCTTATGCTAATGGAAAGCCGCTTATAGGGATAAATCATATATCAGGTCACATAAGCGCGAATTACATAGCTTCACCTGAGCTAAAGCCTCCATTTCTCTGCCTTGTGGTATCTGGAGGACATACACATCTGGCCAGGGTTAAGGACTACGGAGTTTATGAGGTCCTGGGCCGTACTGTTGATGATGCGGCAGGAGAAGCCTTTGACAAGGTCGCAAGAGCCATAGGCCTTGGATATCCTGGCGGGCCAAAGATTGAAAAGGCTGCCAGGGAGGGGGATAAGGACGCGATAGATTTTCCTCAGGCTAAGGTAGCAGACCATCCATATGATTTCTCATTCTCAGGACTTAAGTCGGCAGTGCTCAATTATCTGAATCATCAGAAGATGTCGGGCGAGGGTATCTCACGGAATGACGTCGCAGCTTCATTCCAGAAGGCGGTAGTAGAGGCTCTCACAGGTCATGTGTCAATGGCCCTGGAGGAATTCGGTGAGAAAAAGTTCGCTCTGGCAGGAGGGGTTGCTTCTAACGGAGCCTTAAGAGAAGCAGTAAGAAAGGCATGTGAGGAGCACGGAGTGTCATTTTACTGTCCTGATCCTATCCTTTGTACGGATAATGGGGCGATGATTGCCGCTGCCGGATACCATGAATACCTTAAGGGGACGCGGTCCGGACTGGATCTTAATGCCATTCCTTCTCTTTCCTTATGAGAAGATCAGTGAGGGTCTATGCTTAGAGAAAAAGCTCTTTTATACATCGAAAAAAACAGGGAAAATGTGATCGATCTTCTGACCGCTGTGACCGAGATTCCGGCTCCTACCGGAGATGAGGGTGAGCGGTCAGAATTCATATTGAATTACCTTGAGAATAACGGCGCAATCGGAGTATACAAGGATGCAGCCGGAAATGTGATCTATCCATATGGTATCAGAGCCGGAAAGCACAATGCAGTGATGATAGCCCATATGGACACTGTCTTCAAGAGGGATGTAAGCCTTTCCGTAAAGGAACATGACAGTAAGCTGTACTGTCCCGGCATAGGAGATGACACTGCAAATCTTGTCTGTCTGATGCTTCTTGCGGCTTTTGCTGCCAAGGAAAAGCCATCTATCAGATGCGGCATATACTTCGTTTTCGGGACCTGTGAGGAGGGCCTTGGGAACCTGAAGGGCAGCAGGCGATTTATGGAGGAGCATGCTGACAGGATCTCGCATTTCTGGGCCTTTGATCTCTATTACAGAAAGATCTATACAGATGTGGTAGGCTCCCTGCGCTATAGGATAAGGATCAATACCATAGGCGGACATTCATATCTGAATTTCGGAAACCCAAACGCTATTTATGTGGCTTCACAGATCATAGGCGACCTCTACCGCCTGAAGCCTTCTCAGGATGAGGTCTTTACCTATAATGTCGGGACTATAGCCGGAGGAAACTCTGTAAACAGCATAGCTGAGGAGGCCTCGTTTACGATGGAGTTTCGTACCGCTGACCCTATGGTAATGAAGAAATGCGATCAGGCTATCCATGATATACTGAAGCGTTATAAGCCTCTTACCACAGGGATTTCCATAGAGCTTCTGGGAAAAAGGCCATGTGCCCAGGGCGTTCCTGAGGAATCCGTTGAGAAGATGATAGAGCGGGCAAGAGAGAGTATAAGGTCAGTTATAGGGATCGATCCGGAGGAGACCTCAGCATCTACAGACTGTAATATACCTCTTTCGATGGGAGTTCCTGCCATCTGCATAGGACTCTGCGACGGAGCCATGCTCCATACCGAGGAGGAATGGATCTGGAAGGATTCTGTTGCAAAGGGCCTTAAGCTGCTATTTCATCTGACCTACAGATACTATATGGATGAAGATTGAAAGCTGCTTGAGGTTTTTTAAATAAATGATTGAAGCCTGAACTGCTTTTCTTGTAAAAAAACGGGTTTTTCCCGGCCTTTTTTCCGGGAAAACAAAAAAATCACTTCACATTCATTTTCAAACTGATATAATAGCCCTTGGAAACAGGGAAGAGGAAATGCTCCCTGCTCACTATCAATGTTACAAGGAGGAAATAGTTAATGAATTACTTCAAAAAGGGACTTGCAGTTGCACTTGCAGCAGCCTGTGCATTTACCTTTGCACCGGTTGCAGCTACTACACTTGCAGCAAATGCGGAGACAACAGACAAGACAGAGGTAAGCTATTCAGTAAAGGGTGAGAAGAAGACTGCCCAGACTGATGCAGCTCTTAGTGCCTCGAAGAAGACAAATGCGGCTATCGAGCTTGATACAGTTGTAAACAAGACAACTACCATAGCAGTAGCCAACACCTCAGCAGCTGTATACTATATGCCTGAGGACGCTACAGTAGTAAGCGCAAAGCCAGCAGGATCGGATGATAAGACCGCTACTGTTGCCGCTTTAAAGGCAGGCACTACAAAGATCAACATCACTGTAGGAAGTGCAAAGTATTCGATCCCTGTAAATGTTTCATCAACAGGATCTGATGTGGTAAAGACTCAGGTCAATGGAAAGGATGCAAGCGAACTCGATCTTGATTCTTACGCTTCTACAGCACCGAATGCTGTAAAGTCAGTAAAGATTACAGGAAGCTCACTGTGCGGACTGCCTGTAGTATATGATCTTTATACCGATAAGGACGGAAAGGCCATTGCAGGAAATTCAAATGCAATTGCTTCGGTTGCCCAGGATGGTACAGTTACAGCTGGAAAGACAGCAGGAACTGTTTATGTAAAGGTCTACACGGCTGATTCAAACGCAAGGCAGATAAAGGGTGATGCAAAGTGGGTAAAGGTCACTGTAAATACTGACGCCCAGGCCATCATCACAGCTCCGTCAGAGATAAAGCTCGACTTCAAGAACCACTCAAAGGTCGACCTCGCAAAGGAGATCACAAGCAATGCAAAGAACGCTACAGTTTCCTATACAAAGAAGGCATATGACAAGCAGAATGTGAATGCAGCTGATATCACAGGAACTGTCTTAAGTGCAAAGCAGATCGGTGAGATGACTCTTGTCGTAACCGTTGGCAAGGGAACTGATACCCGTGCCACAAGCAAGGAGATCAAGGTTTCTGTTGTTGATGAGATAAAGAAGAGCGCAGCTAAGATCACTGTTGCTCCTAATGTCCGTCTTCTTGTCGGAGGTACGCAGGCTCTTGACGCAGAGACTACAGCTACTGGCGCAGCCATTAGCTACAGTTCTGATAATACTTCTGTTGCTGATGTAGACAGCGCAACAGGAATCGTTACTGCCAAGGCAGCAGGTATTGCAACCATCACCGTAAAGTCTGCAGCAACAAATGACTTCGATCAGGCAACTGCAACGGTTACTGTCATAGTTGACAAGCAGGAGATCGTAGTAAAGCCACAGACAGTAAAGGGTGTGAAGGTCGCTAACGTAAAGGGAGCTAAGGTAAAGGTCAGCTGGAAGAGTCAGGGCGGAAATGTCCTCTACCGTGTATATAAGAAGGTAGGCTCATCAAAGAAGTGGTCTGGAAAGAACGTTACCGGAAGCAGCACTACTCTCGCTGTAAAGAGCGGAGCAAAGGTTACTGTAAAGGTAAAGGCTTATACAGTCGATGCCACAGGCAAGAAGACCTGGGGTCCAAAGGCTACAGTAGCAAAGGCCTTCAAGACTGACAGAAAGTGATCTGGAAAAGACAAGATAAAAAAGGGCACCCATATGGGTGCTCTTTTTTTTAGGCAGAGGCAAGCTCATTTAGTCGTATAAGGAAGCTTGTCTGGTCTGTCACAAGCTCCGAGTCCATACCGAAGGCTCTTGCACCCTCGACATTTTCACTGCGGTCATCGAAGAAGATGCTTTCCTTCGGATCAAGCGAGTATTTCTCACATAGAGCTGCATAGATATCACGGTCCGGCTTTGCCTTATGGATCATGTAGGAGACCATGGCTCCGTCCATATCGTCCATGAAATCAGAATATTGTGTGTGCTTCTTGAAAAGTCCCTCTGGATAGTTGGAGAGAAGGTAGAGATTATAGCCGGCCAGTTTCAGGCGATGTACCATATCCCATATCTTGGGGCGGGGAACATGCATGAATTCACCATGCTCTATGAACCATCTGATCACCTTTATATCAGAAGGATAGAGTTTCTCGAAATCGGCAATGATCTCTTCGTCAGTTTCGATTCCAAGATCAAACTTATGCCAGATACCCTGTGGAGAGTCAAACATTTCGTGACCTACCCGTTCTGCCTGGTCGAGAGAGAGGCCATAGTCAGTTAGCATTGCCCTCCAGCGGTAGAGAAGCAGAACATCTCCCAGATCAAAAATGATATTCCTGTATTTTTTCATCAAAAATTCACCTCGTCTATGGAATTATAACAGTTTTCATGGTAAAATCAAAGTGATAGACAAAGTACAAGGAGGTGCCGGTATGGGAGCTTTTCAGATCACAGGATATGGATATGATCCTTATAGTGCATACCAGAGCTCTTTAGCTACAGGTGCAGGAAGAGATGAAAATACAAAAAAGCCTGTCTTAAATCCCGGTGAGTCGGAGGAGATAAAACCCGGTAAGAAGTCATCACCTGCTGAATGTGAGACATGCAGGAAGAGGAAATACCAGGATGGATCAGACGAAGGAAATGTATCGTTCAAGTCTGCCGCCCATGTGAGTCCTGAGGCTGCCGGGGCTGCGGTAAGAGCCCATGAGGGCGAGCATGTGGCCAATGCTTACAATAAGGCAAAGCAGGGTGGCGGTAAGGTCCTGCAGGCTTCAGTAGCGATACATACTGCTGTATGTCCTGAGTGCGGCAGAGTCTATGTGTCCGGCGGTACCACGACGACAAAGATCGCCTATCCGAACGAGACCAATCCATATCAGAGGAATGCTGCCTCCTATGACAGGGCAAGGGGTCTCGTCGGATCTAACCTTGATCTTACTGCCTAGGCTATGCTGAGGGCAAGCTCCATCATATCGGTGAAGGATCTTTCTCTCTGATCACTTGAGAGTTCCCTTCCGGTCAGGATCTCATCGGAGATAGTGAGTATCGAAAGGGCTTTTTTGTGAAGCCGCGCAGCCTCCATATAGAGGGCTGCGCTTTCCATTTCTATGCAGAGCACGCCCATCCTTATCCAGCCATCATTGGCGTCAGGATCGTCACAGTAGAATGTATCTGATGACAGCACATTTCCAACCTTTACTGAAAGCCCCGATTTCCCGGCGGCTGTATAGGCTGCATTCAGAAGACCGAAGTCGGCTGTCGGCGCAAAGGTTCCCTTAAGTCTGTACTGAGAGGCAAAGGCAGAGTTGGTGCAGGCTCCCTCTGCCAGGACTATATCTCTTACTTTGCAATCCTGACTTATGGAACCGGCTGTGCCTACCCGGATTATCTGATCTACATCATAGAAGCTGAAAAGCTCATGGCAGTAGATCCCCATGGACGGCATCCCCATACCGGCTCCCATTACGGAGATTTCTTTCCCGCCATATGTCCCGGTGAAGCCGAGCATATTTCTGACATCGGTTACCAGCCGTGGATTCTCAAGAAAATGCATGGCTATGAATTTCGCTCTGAGCGGGTCCCCCGGCATCAGGACAGTCCTTGCGAAATCCCCCTTTTCTCCTCTGTTATGTGGTGTTGCCATAGATTCATTCCTCCTAATTTAATAAGCATTTTCAAAGGTTACAGCATGAACAGGCTTCCTTTTTAGAATGTTCAGGTATCTTTATTTTAACAGAAAGAAGAAGTTTTTTCTATCCAGATCTTAGCAACGGAAAGATTTAACTGCTGGTCTGCCAGAAACTTCTACTGGAGCTAGTAAGATTATTGTTATGCTTATGGCAATTGAGAATAGTAATTCCGCTAAGTCATTAACTGCTATTAGTGATGGAAGAAGTATTACTGCGAAAAAGACCGCATAGGAGATCACTTCTATTGATCAGCTCCTATGTCCGCAGCTGTCGAGTGAGTGAAGTAAACGACTGTCTTTCCGAGGTTATAGGAATGATTATATTTACTATCCAGGGATCTCCGGAATTACATGACATGAATCCGTAGTATTTTTCTACAGTATTTCTTATATTTGACAAGCCATATCCATGATCAAATTCATCAGAGGCATCTGAAGAAACAGCTGACATCTTGTCAGGTATGTTATTTTCACATGATATTCGAAACCGGTTATCCAGACCAGTAGACACATCAAATTATATCATAAAAAGATCAGAAAAGATAGAAAGGGTTATGAAAAGAAAGAAATAAGCAGAGAATAATTGAGAAAAGTTATTAAAACCTTTTTTTAGTCATTCATCAGCGCGTTTTGATCATTCATCGCAGATTTCTAAGGTGAAGGGATTTTTGTGCTACAATATATCCATCTGATGGTCAAAATAGATATGAACGTGAGGTGACAAGGTGAAAGAAAAGATTATCAGAATACTAACGGGAATTGGCATTGCTATTTGCTCTTTGGCAGTTATGGTAGCTCCGGTTGCAGAATATGCATGCAGGTTCTATTGGTATCAGCCTAATGAGCCAGGCAATCTAAGGGTTTTATTTTAAGGAATTATGAACGGGAGGATTTTATGAGAAAACCATTCAAAATAGTTTTAGGAGTATTGGCTATGACTTGCATTATGAGTACGGTTGGACAGGCTGTACACGCGAATAATCATACGGATACGCCGTTTGATTTTGAAGTGGATTACTGTGCTGGAACTGATCAGATGGTTGATAAGCCACGCCGTAAAATGGATAACACAGCAAGCTATGTTAAATTGACGGCAAAATCAGATGATGCCTGGCCGAGTTTTAGGGGAACCAATTCCTCTACAAATTATACGTTGGGATTGGATGAGGAAACTGGTTCGTCTAGTAAGCTGAGGGCAGGAAATTATAGATATATATCAAATAGTGCATATCCAAAGTATAAGTACACCTATCTGATGCTTGGAAGTAATGATAATAGGGTCCGTTTTATTGGAAGATGGAGCCCTGATAATATTAGTGGCAGGTATTGATGAGAAAAGGAGATTATCTCTACATCAGATATATTTTCATAGCGGGGCTTCTGATCATGTTGCAGGCAGCCCTGCTTCTTATCGCTATTGATATCGACAGATGGACCGGTCATGGAATGCCAGGATATGCTGATTATATATCCCGATGGTTTCGGGGACCGAGTATCAGGACAGGAGACTTTAAACCGGATATTCCATATTACTGGCTGTCAATTCAGATATGCTATATACTGGGATGTAGCGATGAAATAAGCAGGGATCTGAATGATGGCTGTATAATGAAGCTTATAAGGATACCAGACAGAAAAGTATGGTGGAAAAGAAAGATCAGGCAACTGCTTTGTTATACGGTATCTTTTTTTCTGTGCCTTTATATGATGATCATTATAACTGTGGCAATTACGGGTGGTATGAATTCTGATGCACATATATGGGATGCAGGCTATTCGGATACAAGGCTTCTTAATAAAACGATCATTTGTCTAATCTTTATCCAGGCATCACTTGGTATATGCGCAGGGATGTTTCAGATGCTGATGGAGATGCTCACGCGGCAGACAGTCGGTATATGTATAAATATTTCTATAGCGCTGATGTCGGCCTTTCCAACTGTTGCGGATAAAAGCCCTTATCGCTATACGATGATAGACAGACTTTATGATCTTGCTATAAGCAGCAATTACAGTATATACCTGGTTTCAGTATTGATAATAGCTGTTTTTTCAGCTATAGCAATGATTCTTTATATAATAGGTGGAAGGAGAGCAAAGAAAGTTGAGTTCCTTTAAAAGATCATCAGGTCTTTATATATCGCTATTTATAAGAAAATGGAAGTCGTATTTTTTCCTGGTCTCTATGCTGATACTTCTTGGTGCTGCCATCTATCAGGCTGTGTCAGTCGGTATTGACGGTAGTACAATGACGGTCTACAAGACACCTGTGGATATCTATATATCATGGATCGGAGGAGGCTCGAGAGATAATATTGCCTATTGGTATTATTTCCTTGGACCATTTATAGCTCTTGCATATTTTGTGATAAGCTTTTCATGGGAAAGAGAAAAGGGATATCTGGTACAGACAGGAATACGTCTTGACCGTAAGCATACGGCATTGGTAAGGGGGATTTACGTTTTTATTGGAAGTGCGGCTGCTTTTATAGTGCCAGAGCTTATTAATATGGCTATGATCGCAGTTATACGTCCTGCTTTGCTTCCTGAGCCGCTTGTTGCAATAGGACCGGCATCGGACTTTATAGGAGCAGGCCTTTATTATACACACCCTCTTGTCTATATACTGCTTTATATTCTGTTTGATGGCTTGGCTGTTGGGACAATGGGTCTTATTGGGGCCGTGATCACGCTGATAGCCGACAATGGTGTTGTATCCATGGGCATACTGTTTGGTATCTATTATCTGCTGTTTCTGGTAGCTGGATTTACGGACAACAGTGATTTCTCTCCAGCCCAGTTCCTTATACCAGGGACTGGACTTGGGACTGTATGGCCATTGATATTGATAAGCGTAATCGCCATTGTGTGTATTCTGATCATTGTTTACAGCGGAGAACGACATGAGGACATTTAAAGGGTTTATACCTTTGGTGACATGCATCGTACAGGCAGCGACAATAGTTATTTCTGTTATGACAGAGAACCATGCTCAGATGCCCGTCTCATTCAGGAATTACTCCTTTATGGATATGTATGTTCAGATAAACAGCGCTACAGGAAGTTTTTTTACATCACTTTTTCCTATGCTGCTCGCTCTTTTTCTGATATGCTCGATGGGAGAAAATATCCATGAGCTTTTCTGTTACGGGAGCAGGAAAAGGATGTATTCAGTAACCAGTAGAAGAATAGCGGCCTATTCCTGCATTTATGTACTGGCAGATATTATTTCTACAGGAGTGATCTCAGTAATATATAAAAAGCCTTTTTGCAACTGGCTTGATCCGGGAAGCTATTATACGATGGTGACTGGAGAGGTAAACAGATATGCTGCCTTAATATTCATAGTTCAGACCATGCTTCTGATAATAAGGACCCTTACATATGGGAATCTACTTTATAGTGCGTCAGGAAGAATACGTATAGCAGCATTTTGTGTATGCGCCACACTTGGAGTGCTGGATTTCCTCCATCTGCCTATACCGCTGTTATCCGGGATCAGCTCACTTGATTATTCATTCTGGAGAAGCAGTGGCTTGATACGATCTGCAAGGATAGGCTTATGCATGGTGATATATGTAGTTTCATTGAATATGGCATACAGACAGAATATCCGAAAGGAATACTATTAGATGTATATTGAGATAAAAGACTATACTAAAGTGATAAAGGGAGCAAGGGTACTTGATGACATAAACACTGCATTTGACAGAGGCCATATCTACGGGATACGTGGAAGGAACGGATCAGGAAAAACCATGCTTCTTAGGGCTATATGCGGACTCATATTCCCTGACAAGGGATCTGTAAGTATAGATGGAATGGTAATAGGAAAAGACAGGGATTTTCCGGAAAGCTGTGGCGTGCTTATAGGATATCCTGAATTTATTCCCTATCTGTCTGCCTATGAAAATCTGAAACAGCTCAACCGTATAAGGAAGCTTTCATCCGATGAGAGGATAAAAGAGGTACTTGAGGAGGTTGGTCTGGACAGTAATTCGTCCAAGATATTTCACAGCTTTTCTATGGGGATGAAGCAGAAGCTCGGAATAGCGGCAGCATTGATGGATCATCCGGCCCTGATCATACTTGATGAGCCAACTAATGCGCTTGATCAGGAGAGTATCGACAGGCTTCATGACATTCTGCTAAAAGAAAAGGAAGGTGGTGCCTGCATACTTGTATCCTCACATGACAGGGAAGAACTGTCAGAGCTTTCGGATCATATAATCTCAATGGATTCTGGGAGGATCGTAGAATGAAACGAAAGTATATTGTGATCATTTTTTGTCTGATACTTTTGATGGCGCTATGGGGCAGGCTCATTATCAGATGTAATGAGAAGACTCCGAAGGCAGAAGAGATAAAGACCAGGATGGGTGAATGGGGACGCCTGACTGATGACGTGCTGATCCGCTTTAAGGACGTGAAGATAATGACATCTCAACAGGCTGAAGGAAAATATGGAAGCAGGCTGACAGAGAATGTCGATTCGGATGGTGTGGATTACATGACATTTGTAGTATCAGGAGAGGCAGAAAATACAGGGAGTAAAAGAAGGGATGCTTATCTTTATGACCTGTATCTGGAAAATGATTACTATTCCAATGGTATAGCACAGGATATTCAGTCTCTTCTCAATACACCGGATGTCACCTTGAAGCTGGACAAAAATGAGACCAGAGATTTTTGCATCGGATATATAATCTATAAGAATCAGTTCAGGCCGGCTGTCTGGAAACATATAAAAAATATGGATTGGAGACTGGTGGGCGAGCATTACCCGAAAAAAAGGATATTCGAGCTGGATGCTTCAGCGCCCGGCAATTCTGACAAGCAGGAAACAGCCAAAGAGGACTCTGATGCGGAAAATGCCACTATAGTAAAAATGGCCAATGGTGCACAGTACTGTAATGAAGGAGAGTGGATCAGGGTAAAGAACCTGTCAGTGCGTGTGAATAGGAGCTACTTTACAAAAAAGCAGGATGGATGGGTAGACCTTGCAGAGGTAATGCCGGACCATGAGGCCGATGGGACTATAAAAGGCCCATATACATATCTTGTTGTAGATCTAACCTTTAAGCAGAAAAAAGGCACTGATTCACTTGGGTTCTGCTCCTTTTCAGCCATGCATTACGCAAAGGGTGATCTTCATCCTGCGTGCATCACGCTGACATCATCCACATATTTTTCTGATCATATGACCAGAGAGCAGAGAGAAGACAGGGATGTCCTTCTAACACAGATAAACACAGGAAAAGAGGTTCATACAAAGGTAATCTATACACTTGATGATGCTGATGATATAAGGGATGACAACACCTATGCTCTTCAGGTTACTACGACCGGTCAGATGCCGGAAAATGATAAGCCCAATAACTACAGACTGATATTACTTAAACCGGAAAAGGAGACCTGAGGGTCTCTTTTTTTATTTAGAAAACCAGCCAGATACCGGTATAAAAAAGAAGCTTTTAATTCATCATACTTTGCGTTATTATGTAGCTATGATTACTATAGATTTGATAACAGGCTTTTTAGGCTCAGGAAAGACTACATTTCTCAAGAAGTATGTCAGATACCTGCTTTCACAGAAAGAAAATGTATGTGTGCTCGAGAATGACTATGGAGCCGTAAATGTAGATATGATGCTTCTCTCGGACCTCTATGACGAGGGATGCGATGTGGAAATGGTCGCCGGTGGCTGCGACAGCGACTGTCACAGAAGGAGATTCAAAAGCAAGCTGATAGAGATGGGTATGCTCGGCTATACGAGAGTTGTGGTAGAGCCGTCCGGTGTATTCGATGTGGATGAATTCTATGACAGTCTTCAGGAGGAACCGCTGAACCGATGGTACAGGGCAGGATCGCAGATTACAATTGCAGATGCAGGACTTGCTCTGCCTCTTTCTGATACCTCCAGATATGTATTCGCCTCCGAGGCTGCAAATGCCGGCAGGATAGTGATAAGTAAGGTCCAGCAGAATCCTGCCGATTCCAGTGACAGGATAATTGCTTATTTAAATGAATCCCTTGCCGCGATAAGCTGTGACAGAAGGATTACAAGGGATGATGTGATCTCAAAGGACTGGAGTGAGCTTTCTGATAAGGATATGCAGCTTATTGAAAATGCGGGCTATAGGGATTATTCATTTGAGAAGCAGCAGGTCCTCGATGAGCACAGATATGAGTCTCTTTATTTCATGGAAAAGGGATTTTCGGCTGATGATCTGAAGGAGAAGGCAAGGACAGCTATAGATGATCCCGCATGCGGAGGAATAATCAGAATAAAGGGCTTCTGCGGGGATCGAGGCAGGGGCTTTACTGAAATAAACGTCACTAAGGATGATCTTACTGTAAGACCGGTAAAGGATGGACAGGACATAGTCATAGTGATAGGGGAGGGACTCAGAAAGGAGAGGCTTGCACAGATATTCGGCGAGCCGGCGGAAATCCATGCAGACTGACAGACACGGGCTCCTTCGCGTTGCCAGGGCAGCTCTCCATTTCTGGGAGGAGCCATGTATTTCCGGGACAAGTGGTTCTGGCGCGGTCTTTTTCTGTGGATGCGGACTTCAGTGCGTTTTCTGTCAGAACTACAGGATAAGCCGTGGAGGCGCCGGGAAGAATATCACTACAGACAGGCTTTCGGATATTTTTCTCGAGCTTGCTGAAAAGGGAGCTGATAATATCAATCTGGTGACAGCCGGACATTTCATCCCGCAGGTGACAGATGCTCTTATCAGGGCAAAGGACAGGGGACTTTCTATTCCAGTGGTCTACAATACCTCATCATATGAGAGGGTGGAGGACATAAGACGGCTTGACGGACTTGTCGATGTATATCTTCCGGATTTCAAGTTCATGGATAATGAACTGTCGCAGAAATACACAAGGGTAAGTGACTATCCGGAAACTGCTAAGGAAGCTATCCGGGAGATGGTGCGTCAGACCGGGGAGGCGGTTTTCTATATAAAAGGGGAAAAAGGCAGACTTGACGCAGAGGAGTATAATGAATCAGGAGAGGCTCTGATGAGTCATGGCAAGGAGGTGCTGATGCAGCGTGGTACCATAGTAAGGCATCTTCTGCTGCCGGGATCTGCAGATGATTCGAAGAGGATAATCAGATATCTGCACGACACCTATGGTGATACTATATTCCTTAGCATCATGAATCAGTATACACCTATGCCTCAGACTGCTTCTGATCCGCTGCTTGGCAGAAGGGTAAGGGACAGCGAGTATGATGAGGTTATTGATTTTGCTATAAGCGAGGGAGTATGCAATGCCTTCATTCAGGAGGGCGATGTCGCAAAGGAAAGCTTCATACCTGATTTCGATACGAATCAGGGAGTTTAGATTCAGGAGGAAAAGATGGCTTGTACAACACTTCTTGTAGGGAAAAACGCATCCTGGAACGGATCGACTATGATAGCAAGGAACGATGATTCCGGTTCAGGAAAATTTACAGCAAAGAAATTCACAGTAGTAGAGCCCGAGGACCAGCCAAGGGAATATGAATCTGTGATCTCGCATCTGCATATCACTCTGCCGGATGATCCGGTCAGATATACGGCTATGCCTAATGCGCTTAAAGGAGAGGGAATCTGGGCTGCCTGCGGGATCAACCAGTATGGAGTTGCAATGACAGCTACGGAGACCATCACCTCCAATCCGAGAGTGCTGGGAGCAGATCCTCTTGTGGAATATCAGAAGAAATGGGAGTCCGATAACCTCTACTTCGGTACCGATTCTGTAGTCGAGGAGGAGGGAGAGGATCAGGAGAAGGCTGGTGGAATAGGTGAGGAGGATCTCGTTGTCATTACTCTCCCTTATATACATTCTGCCCGTGAGGGTGTCAGGAGACTAGGAGAGCTGCATCAGACCTATGGTACCTATGAGGAAAACGGAATAGCTATTTCTGATAAGGATGAGATCTGGTGGTTTGAATCAGTGGGAGGACATCACTGGATAGCAAGGAGGGTCGATGATGACGGAGTTGTCGTGATGCCTAATCAGCTGGGTATCGACAGCCTTGATATCGATGATGCACTTGGAGAGCAGGTAAGCAATATGTGTTCACAGGATCTGCTTTCATTTATAGATAAGAATCATCTGGATCTTGAGAACCATTATGATGACGATGAATTCGACAGCGACATGGAAGATGACGAGAGCAGCGATCACTATGTGATAAATCCGCGTATAGTATTCGGAAGCCATGACGATGCAGACCATGTCTATAATACTCCAAGAGCCTGGTATATGCTGCGTTATCTGGAGGGTAAGGATATGTACGAGGGTGACGAGGCTATCTACGGACCTGAGGATGATGACCTTCCCTGGCAGGTATTTCCGTCAGTAAGGCTTGCTCCTGAGGATGTGAAGTATCTGCTTTCGTCCCACTATCAGGGCACAAGATACGATCCTTATCTCAGCTATGGCGACAAGTCCTCTGCCGGAGCCTATCGTTCTATCGGTATCAACAGGAATGATTTCCTGGGCTTTGCGGAGCTGCGTAGCGGCGCTGAACCGATCGAATGGGTAGCATTCGGAAGCAACGCATTCAACGCTATGGCCCCGTTCTATACGAATGTCTCAAGGATACCTGACTATCTGTCGAATACCACCGGAAGAGTGTCAACTGACAATTTTTACTGGACCTCAAGACTTATAGCTGCTCTTTCTGATGCTTCCTATGGAAAATGCCAGAATGTGATCGAGATCTATAATGAGAAGGTCATGTCAAAGGCGCATGCTATAATAAACAGATTCGATGAGAGACTTGCAGAGACCCGTGATACAGACAGGCAGGCCATATGCGAGGAGGCAAACGACCAGATAGCTGATATGCTTAAGGACGAGGCAGACAAGGCTCTTGCCAAGGTTCTTTTCTTCAGGAGCAATGACATGAAAAACCAGTATGCCAGATCGGATCACTGAGGCCGGCTTCTTTAACTGCACGGTGAGTTTGGAGGTGCGAGGTGTGAGGTGTGAGGTGCGAGGTGCGAGGTGTGAGGTGCGAGGTGTGAGGTGTGAGGTGAGAGGTGTGAGGTGTGAGGTGAGAGGTGTGAGGAACGCTAAGTGACTTACCATGGCAACAGCAGATGATCATACGCTTATCTTTGAAAGCTCGATCAATATACCCCAGAAAACACCGACCAGATATAGGAGCAGAGTGATGCGTATATTCTCCTTGGGATGATGGTGGTTAGTGCGGAAAAGAACCAGAAGACCTACACCGGCTCCAACAAGGAGGCCTGCTATCATTGCTCCAAATGACATCATACCAGACAAATATAGCTGGGTTAATACCACAGAGGCACCGCAGTTAGGGATCAGACCAATAAGTGCAGCCAGAAAAACGCTTAGTACAGGAATGGCATTTAAAAATCCGGCTATGCGTTTAGCGCCAAGGGCATCCACGAGGATAGTCAGAATAAAGGCGATCACGAAGATGAAGATCACTATATGGAGAGTATGGGTAAGTGCGGCTCTTATGATCCCGCCCTTTTCTGAGTCCTTATAATCGGCATGCTCTTCTGTACAGAGGTCGTGGATATTCTTTTTGGGATCATTTCTGAATCTGGTGTGACGGATTACAGCATCAATCGACAGGCCGGAGATTATTCCAATAACAGCCTTGATAAGAAGGATAAGAAGAATCCTTTTCAAAGCGACCTGCTCGGAGATGAATATAGGAAGCATCTCGTCTGAGGTCGACAGGAATACAGCAAGCATTGTGCCGACAGAGATAAGGCCTCCTGAATAGAGACTTGCGGCACTGGCCGAAAATCCGCACTGGGGAACTATGCCGAAGAGACCGCCGAACAGGGGACCGGCCTTACCCATATCGGCAAGGATCCTGCTGGTCTTTTGGCCGGCATGGTGCTCCAGAGCTTCCATAAGCAGATATGTAACAAATAGAAATGGTATAAGCTTTGCTGTGTCTATAAGCGAATCAATTAAAGCGTCAAAGATCATTGACATGTATTTTCTCCTTCCTTTTTCCTGCACTCATCACAGAGGCCGACAAGAACTGAATATCCGCAGTCAAGTAAAAAACCGTGATCCTTTTGCAGGTGGGACTGTATGTTTTTCATGAAAGCACAGTCCAGATGTATCACCCTTCCGCAGCTTTTGCAGTAGAGGTGGAGATGGTGGGGACAGTCATGGCCGGCAGACAGATACTGATAGTATTTCTCACCCTTGTCACAAAGCCTGTGCCCTCTGATCGTACCTGCCTCCTCAAGGCGGTCGAGATTCCTGTAGACCGTAGCCTGATTAATCGTAAGACCGTCAGAGCGCATCCTCTCCAGAATGTCTGATGCGCAGATCATCTCATCCTCATGCTTACTGAAAAAATCCCTGATCCAGCTCTTATACTGTGATCTGTAGTCCTTCACTGTTTTCTTCCTTTCCTTGAGTGACATTTGCAAACGATTCGCAGCAATCCTTATTATACACATTTGCGAATGATTTGCAAGAAGCAAATAAAAAAATCCCGCCCGGGTTTTCCGGGCGGGACTAATAACATCTATTTAGTGGAACTGCCTGTTTACAAGAGGAGAAAGCAGCGGGTAGAGGACAGCAGCGATTATTACCCCGAATACTGCCTGAAGCAGATTTGCCGGAATGCCGGCAGCACTTGCGGCAAGAGCTGCGTTAAGTGATGATGGATCAAGCCCTCCCTGAGATGTGAATGCTGTAAGGAAGGTCTCGAAGACGAAGTAGCCTATTATCATGAAGGCCTCGGCGACGACTCCGCCGGCGATCACAGGGATCACATTCCTTCTGTTCTGGGTAAATCTCTGGATCAGGCCAACGAGACCGGAGGCGATGGCAGCTACCAGAGCCTTAATCACGAATGTCGCAGGGACGTAGGTGATGTATCCGCCGATCAGATCAGAGAGCATGGAGCCGAAGCCTGCTGCAAGAGAGCCCCAGAAAGGTCCTAAAAAGATGCCGGACAGGAGTACAAATCCGTCTCCAGGATGTATATAGCCTTTTGTGATAGTAGGAACCTTGATCAGATAAGTTCCAAGGAAGGTAAGCGCGGCAAAAAGCGCAGCTGTGACAGCGACTCTAAGCCTTGAAGCTGATACTGATTCCTGATTTTTGTTTATCGATTCATGTGTAACCATTCTGATACCTCCATTTCAGGTCCAATAGATTTTCCTTGAATTATACTCAGATTATGATACCATGGAAATATCCAGTTTTTAAATATTTGATATGACCAGTTGGAGGCAGATGGATCTTTATGAGGAATAATGAACCAGCATATTTAAGGATATATTACAGACTTCGTGATGCAATAGTAAGGAAGGCATTCAGATATGGCCAGAGACTTCCATCAAAGCGGGCTCTTGCTGAGCAGACCGGCCTTTCAGTGATAACTATAAGTCACGCGCTTGAGCTCCTTGTCGATGAGGGATATGCAGTTGCAAGAGAAAGAAGTGGATATTATGTAAGCTATAATGACGCGGACCCCTTCCTTTCCCAGGAGGAAAGGCCAGAGCCTGTAAGAAGCGGGGAAGTAAGAGAGGAGTTTGTCATGCCGCCCGTCCCGGAATTCTCCTTTAATTCCTATGCAAGGGCGGTAAGGAAGGTCTTAAATGATGAGGGAGAGAGGCTTTTTGTGAAGTCAGAGAATCAGGGAAGGACTAATCTGCGTCAGGCCATTGCAGCATACCTGTCGAGAAACAGGGGGATCAATGTGAGTGCAGATCAGATTCTGGTAGGAAGCGGAGCTGAATACCTTTACGGTATGGCTGTTTCCATGCTTGGAAGGGATATGATATATGCCGTCGAGGATCCGTCCTATCAGATGATAGAAAAGGTCTACAGGCAGAACGGGGTAGCCGTGGAGAAGCTTCGGATGGGAGATAACGGTATAGAAAGCCGTGAGCTTAAAAGAGCTGAGGCAGGTGTCTTACATGTGACACCATTCCATTCCTATCCCTCAGGAGCAACTGCCGATGCCAGCAAGAGGACGGAGTATGTGAACTGGGCAAAGGCAAGGGAAGGCTATATAATCGAGGATGACTATGATTCGGAATTTTCAGTAAAGAGTAGGAGGGAGGATACGCTTTTTTCCATGGAACCAGAGGAGCATATCATTTATATCAACACCTTCAGCAGGACCATCTCTCATGCAACAAGAATAGGCTACATGGTTCTTCCTGAGAAAAAGGCGGCAGCGATGCTTGAAAGGATAGGGTCATATTCCTGCTCTGTACCGGTGCTCGACCAGGAGGTGCTAAGAGAGCTTCTCGATTCAGGAGAGTTCGAGAGGCATATAAACAGGGTCAGGAGAATACTAAAGAAATGAAAAGCGTTTTTTGTTGAGTTCCACTGGTATCTAATGTATAATATGCTCATTGGAGGAAACGGTAATGGGTTTTAATGAGGATTTCGGACGGACCTGTGATCAGATAATAGACAGGGTAACAGACGCAGTAAAGAATGGAAACTATTCCAATCTTAGCTCAGATATCACAGATACTGTAAAGCGCAATATGAGCTCTTCCGCCTACAGGCCATACAGACAGCCGCAGACGGCTAATCCTTATATAAGGAATAATACTATGCAGCAGGTGAACGAGTCAAAGCTGCATTCGACCCCTTTCATGACAAGACCTGCTGACACATCAGCGCTTTCCGCGACTGCGGGACTTCTTCTTGGCTTTACAGTTGTGAATTTCATTGTCGTTGCTGTCTTTATCATCCTGGCGCTGGTTTCCGGTATGGTTCCCTTTCTTGGAGGAGGGCTTAGGATCCTCTTTATAGTGGCAGCCTGTGTGTTCGGAGGCCTCGGCGGAGTTTTTATCCATTTCCTGAGAAAGACTAACAGACAGAAGCAGGCCAGACTGATATTTAACCGATACAGACAGATACTCGGCAACAGCGAATATGCCTCGATCGATGATATTTCTGCAAGGGCGGGAGAACCCCATGAGAAGGTCATAGAGGATCTTAAGACCATGATGGGAGCAGACCTGCTTCCGGGGGCCTCGGTTGATCCTGAGGAGACGACGCTTATTCTGTCGCAGTATGCCAGAGGACAGTACAAGGCTCTTTTATTTAACCAGTCACAGAAGGCTGAGGCAGAGAAGGGTCTTCCGGAGGAGGCTGTAGAGCTTTTAAGACAGGGCGATCAGTATATAGCCAGAATCCACAGGGCAAATGATCTGATTCCTGAGGAGGGTATGTCAGAAAAACTTGACGATCTTGAGGACATAATGAAAAAGATCTTTGCGGAGGTTCGCAGAAGCCCTGAGAAGAGAGATGATCTGCGCAGGCTGATGGATTATTATCTGCCGACTACAATGAAGCTTGTGGATGCATATTCCCAGATGGAGACCAGGCCGCAGACCGATAATATCTCCTCGACAAAGCAGGAGATAGAGAATTCTCTCGATGTGATAAATGAGGCATGTCGCAAGCTGTTTGATACTATGTTTGAGGAGGAAAGCTGGGATATCAGTTCAGATATAAATGTGATGAAGACAATGATGAAGCAGGACGGCCTTGTAGATGACGGGGCATTTGATACTGATAACAAGTAACAGAAAGGAAAAGGGCAATGACGGAAACAAAGGAAGAAACAGGATTCACACTTGAGTTTGAGGCAGCTCCGGAGGCACCGGATGTTACAGCCGGGAAGGGGGCGGAGGCTGTAAATGTGACAGAGGATATGACGAAGGAGGCAGCTCTTACTACAGAGGAGGAGAAGCAGGTTGATGCCTTTGTCGAGAAGATCGATATAACCAATACCTCGGCAGTAATGAATTACGGAGTGGGCACACAGAAGAAGCTTGCGGATTTCTCACAGAAGACTATCGATAATGTGAGGTCGAATGATGTCGGGGAGGTCGGGACCATGCTTTCAGACCTTGTGACCCAGCTCAAGGATTTCGATGTCGATGACAATGAAAAGGGGATAAGGGCTTTCTTTAAAAAGCAGGCCAATAAGGTTACTGCCCTGAAGGCAAAGTATGCGACAGTCGAGAAGAATGTATCGACGATCGTAAAGGAGCTTGAGAAGCATCAGGTCACTCTCCTCAAGGATATCGATGTACTCGATCGTATGTATGATCTGAATCTCAACTATTTCAAAGAGCTTACCATGTATATAATAGCGGGAAAGAAAAAGCTGGAGCAGGTCAGGGCAGGGGAGCTTAAGGAGCTTCAGGATAAGGCTGCAGCGACAGGACTTCCTGAGGATGCACAGAGGGCCAAGGACCTTGCTGACAAGTGCAACCGTTTCGAAAAGAAGATATATGATCTGGAGCTTTCAAGGACGATAGCTCTTCAGACCGGACCTCAGATCAGGGTAGTGCAGACTGCCGATACGGAGATGGCAGAGAAGATCTCGTCCACCATTGTGAATACTATACCGCTCTGGAAGAACCAGATGGTGATCGCTCTGGGAATTGAGCATTCGACTCAGGCCGCAAAGGCAGAAAACGAGGTCAACAACATGACAAATGAGCTGCTCAAGAAGAATGCCGACAAGCTTCATGTGGCTGCGGCAGCCTCAGCCAGGGAGGCCGAGCGTGGAATAGTAGACATAGAAACTCTCCGCCATACCAATCAGGAGCTTATCTCTACTATTGATGATGTGATAAATATACAGAGGGATGGGGCAGAAAAACGCCATGCCGCCGAGGCAGAGCTTTCTGACCTTGAGGGACAGCTCAAACAGAAGCTTCTTGAGGCTTCAAAAGGCTGATGTTGTAAATACAACATACAATAATGCCCCAGGGGAGTATACTGTAGCCGTAGTTTAAAAGAAAAGCAGCAAAGGCTGCCTTAGTATCAGATAAGGAGGTTCTGAAATGGGTGTTCATATGAGAAAGGCCGCTATGATCGGCTGTGGATTTGTAGGAAGCGCAAGCGTTTATTCGCTTATGCAGGCTGCTGTTTTTTCGGAGATAGTTCTTATCGATGCAAATAAGGACAAGGCAGAGGGTGAGGCGCTTGATATAAGCCATGGCCTGCCTTTTGCAAAGCCTATGGATATATATGCCGGGGATTATCCTGATCTTGCTGACGCCGGAGTCATAATTATAAGTGCCGGAGCAGCCCAGAAGCCAGGTGAGACGAGGCTTGATCTGGTAAAGAAGAATACAGCTATTTTCAAATCCATTATCCCTGAGATAGTCAGATACAATAAGGACGCAATAATGATAGTCGTTGCAAATCCTGTGGATATCCTGACTCAGGTTGCCCTTAAGCTTTCAGGCTATCCGAAGAACAGGGTATTCGGCAGCGGTACCACCCTTGATTCGGCAAGGTTCAAGTATCTCCTGGGCCAGCATCTGGATGTGGACAGCAGGTCGATCCATGCATTTATAATAGGTGAGCATGGTGATTCGGAGATCGCTGCATGGTCGTCTGCAAATGTATCAGGAGTTCCGATCCACAAGTTCTGCGAGATGAGAGGCTATACCGATCACGATGCTGAGACGGCCCGCATAGCTGAGGAGGTCAAGAATTCTGCTTATGAAATCATCCAGAAAAAAGGCGCGACTTACTACGGTATCGGAATGAGCGTCCGCAGGATCTGCGAGGCAGTGGTAAGGGATGAGAAGTCGATCCTTCCTGTTTCTTCATATATAGAAGGAAAGTATGGTCTTGACGGTGTATGCCTGTCCATGCCTGCGATAGTAGGCTCTGACGGTGTAGACAGCCTTATTCCATATGAGCTTTCGGATGAAGAACTAAAGGAGCTCCATAAATCAGCAGAGACACTGAAGGAGGTCATGGATAGCCTTGACCTCTGATAGACAGAGCAGATAAGCCGCCTGTATACTTTGTACTTCACATAGTACTTTCAAAATGTCTTAAGTGGTGTTAATATATAGTTGTCTGACGTGCGTTAGGCAACTATAACAATTCTGTAAAAGGAGACATATAAATGGAATTCGGTTTTGGTGGTATGATCGAGAGGCTCAAGAAGGAGCCTAAGTCTATAGTTTACACTGAGGGTACTGATCCAAGGATACTTGAGGCTGCCTCAAGGCTTCTTGCTTCAAACTTCCTTTCACCTATCCTGCTTGGAAATCCTGAGGAGATAGAGAAGGCAGCAGAGGACAACGGTTTTAATATCCGAGGAGCCAGGATAATCGATCCTGCCAACTATGAGAGATTCGATGAGATGGTCGATCTGTTCTGCGAGCTTCGTAAGAAAAAGGGAGTGACACCAGACCAGGCAAAGGAGATCCTTAAGGGGTCCAACTATTTCGGGACCATGCTTGTAAAGATGGGAGAGGCTGACTGCCTTCTCGGTGGTGCCACCTATTCTACAGCTGATACAGTCCGTCCGGCTCTTCAGCTTATTAAGACAAAGCCAGGCAACAGCATAGTAAGTTCTGTTTTCATCCTTGTCCGTCCTTCTGCAACAGGAGAGAATGAGGTGCTTGCCTTCGCAGACTGCGCAATCAATATCAAGCCTTCAGAGGATGATCTGGTAGAGATCGCTGGGGAGGCTGCTAACTGTGCAAGAATCTTTGGTGTAGATCCTAAGGTCGCTTTCCTTTCATACTCAACCCTCGGTTCAGGAAAGGGAGAGGATGTTGACAAGATGAGAAATGCCGCTGCAAAGGCAAAGGCAAAGTATCCTGATCTGCCTATCTCGGGAGAGCTTCAGTTTGATGCTGCCGTTGCTCCTAGGGTAGCAAAGACAAAGTGTCCTGGAGATCCTGTTGCCGGACATGCGAATACCTTTATCTTCCCTGATATCAATGCAGGAAACATAGGCTACAAGATCGCTCAGCGTCTTGGTAATTTCGATGCATATGGACCTATACTCTTAGGACTTAACGCTTCGATCAATGATCTTTCAAGAGGCTGCAACGGACTTGAGGTTTATTCAATGTCGATAATCACAGCTGCACTTGCATAAGACAAAATAAAGGATGGAAGGCTTTTGCCTCCATCCTTTTTCTTTTAATAATCTTCGGTAAAGAAATGTTTTACCCCATCCTTTTTATAGGCTATTACAGTTGACAGATTTACATTTTCCACACTCTTGAATATATTTTTCTCAACGTTGGGATTGACCCTTTTTAGCTCGCGGATAAGCTGCTTTATCTCCATTCTCTTTGAATTGGTATGTCCCTCAGGATCGATAGAGGAACAGGTATCGGTGAAATGGCAGGCGCACTGAATAAAGTGAAGCCCGTTGCTGTCACGCCATAGCTTGATGTCATCCTCGCGTATGAGATAGAGGGGCCTTATAAGCTCCATGCCTGGGAAATTGGTAGAATGAAGCTTGGGCATCATCGTCTGCATCTGGGCGCCGTAGAGCATGCCCATAAGGATGGTTTCGATCACATCATCATAGTGGTGGCCGAGAGCTATCTTATTGCAGCCAAGCTCCCTTGCTTTGGCATACAGATGGCCTCTGCGCATCCTTGCACACAGATAGCAGGGATTCTTTGGTACTGTGTCAACTATATCAAATATATCCGAATCAAACATAGTGAGAGGGACATCGAGAAGTCTGGCGTTTTCCTCGATTACTGCCAGATTGGTCTCGTTGTATCCCGGGTTCATACAGATGAAGGTCAGGTCAAAGTCGAACTTATGGTGGCGCTTTATTTCCTGAAAAAGCTTTGCCATAAGAAAGGAATCCTTCCCGCCCGATACACAGACAGCCACATGGTCGCCGGGTGAAAGCAGCTCGTATGTATTAAGAGCCTTTGCGAATTTTGAAAAAATACGCTTGTGATAGGTTTTCCTGATGCTTTCCTCGACCTGTTTTTTCTTTGATTCGCAGTGCTTTATATCAAAAACTACCCATGAGGAGTAGCCTCCGGCAAGTGAATAGGCCTCTACCCCGATTTCTCTTAGCCTTATTACAGGCCAGGCAGTAAGCTGTCCGCTCATGCAGTATAATATCACAGGAAGACCGCTAGTCTTCCATTCTGCAGCATGGCTTATAAGTTCATTCTCATCGATATGGATTGCGCCCGGTATCATGCCATAGCTTCTGGCACTGTCATTTCTAATATCCACGAGTATATAGGACGACAGCCGCTTCTGTGACATCTGGTCTGGAGATATTTCATAATCATTCATCCTGATCACCTCTGTATGCATCAGGGCCATTAAGAGCCTTTTGCCTCAGGGCTCTTCCTGCCCGGATCAGCTCGCGGTTCTTAAGCTTTTTCTTCAGGTCAGCCTCTTCTCTTGCCCTGTGGTCAAAGCCTATAAGGTCGGTCGTAACTTTTGATGCTATAAGAAGGCCGGCTGCAGGAGGAACAAAGGGAGATGAGGCTGGGATAGAGCGTCTGTCATTACAGGACCTGGGTGAATTAGGAGGGCAGACGCAGTGACTCCTGCAGCTTATAGCATCATCCTCAATAGGAGACAGGGCTGTTTCTGTAGAAAAAAGGACCGTGCATTTTCTTATCCCGCGTTTTTTAAGCTCTCTTCTCATGACTCTGGCAAGTGGATCCTTTTCAGTCCTTGATATATCAGTTATTCTGAGTGCCTGCGGATCAATCCGGTTGCCGCAGCCCATACATGAAATCACAGGAACTCCTGCCTCTTTGGCCTTTTCTATGATAAGCAGCTTGGCGGTCACGGTATCGACCGCGTCTATACAATAGTCGTAGCTGGTGAAGTCAAATCCGTCACATGTTTCAGGCAGAAAAAAGGTCTTGTGGGTCCTTACCTCTGCATGGGGATTTATCATACCTATCCTCTCAGCCCCGGCCTCGACCTTGGCCTGACCTATGTTTTTTATCGTTGCAAGTATCTGCCTATTTATATTGGTAAGACAGACCACATCATCGTCTATAAGATCGAAGTGTCCGATACCGGCCCTGGCCAGGGCCTCCAGGACATAGCCGCCGACTCCTCCGATCCCGAAGATCGCGACAGTTTTGTTCTTTAATGTATCCATTGCCTCTGCTCCGAGAAGCATCTGGGTTCTTGAAAACTGGTTTTGCATTTTATCCTTTCCTTTGACCAGTGACAGGTATTATCCTGCCATCTGAAATACCATATTCTGTTTCTGCTCCCCAGTCCAGCACAGCTCTGCCGGAGGTCATATCATTAAGCTCCTTCTCTATCTGGTCATGGCTTTCTGAAGGGATCATCAGTCGGATCCTGACATTGGCACCGTAATCAGTTGCGGTAGGGATCAGATGATTTTCATTCAGGAAGAAATCAACCCTGCCATAGTCATTGTAATCCATAGTCACAGAAAGAGGAAAGCCCCATGCAATGCTAATAAGCCCTGCATCCCTGATTGCTTCCTGGCCTGCGCTTGTATAGGCCCTGATCAGGCCTCCAACTCCAAGAAGGATACCACCGAAATAACGGACCACTGCAATCAGGCAGTGGTCGAGCTCTTCATGCTCAATCAGATCAGCAATAGGGCGACCGGCAGATCCCTGAGGCTCACCGTCATCAGATGACTTTATGACAGAGCCTATCCTGTAGGCATAGCAGACGTGTCTTGCGTCATAATGCTTTTTTTTTAGAGCTGCGATCGCCTCAGCGGCTTCAGATACACTGTCGGCCGGGATGACATATCCCAGGAATCTGGATTTCTTTTCGGTTATGGTAGAAGTGCCTTCTTTAAGGATCCTTTGCATAGCATCTCCATATCTTTTTGGAATTTACGACTCTTTATTATACAGGAAAATTCTGATATAATAAAGACATGAATTACGGCAGGGAATACGTTAAGAACTACAATTCGCCCAAGTCCAGGGACAGGCGTTCATCTATAAGGCAATTCAGCACCTCTCTGATAAAGACCCTTCTTATCCTGATACTCATACTGATAGCAGCATCCTGCCTGGGGGCCTTCTATTATGTCAGGTCCCAGATCAGGGAGCTGCCAGATATCAGTGAGATAAATATCACTCCGTCCGGACAGGGGGCCAGGGTATATGACGCAAAGGGAAGACAGATAGCGACTCTTTCAGCCGGTGGAGCCAACAGGGGGCATATAGGTATAAGCAAAATCCCAAGGGACCTGCAGCTGGCCTTTGTCGCCTCTGTGGACAGGAATTTTTACAGGCATAATGGAGTCGATACAGGAGAGGCTATAAGGGAGATATTCAGGAGTCTGGTAAGCGACGAAAAGGCAAATGACGGGACCATTACAGAACAGCTTATCACAAATAATTATTTTTCAAAGCAGACCAGAAGGAAGGGGCTTTCAGCCTGGATCAGCAGGAGAATTAAGACCCAGTATCTGGCAGTTGCAGTGGAGAAGACCAATTCAAAGGATAAGATACTTGAGGACTATCTGAATTCAATCTGTCTCGGTGATAATATAATAGGAGTAGAGGCCGCCTCGCAGAGATATTTCAATAAAAATGTAAGTGCACTCAATCTGTCTGAGTCAGCCGTGCTTGCAGCGACAGCAGAAAACCCGCAGAAATATAATCCGATCGATCATCCGAAGAATAATTCCATACGCAGGGAGAAGATCCTTAGAAGCATGCTGCTTCAGGGTTATATATCCCAGGAGCGATACAGGGAGGCGATGGATGACAATGTTTATTCAAGGATAACAAAGGCAGTCCCGGACTATGGCAATGATACATCCTATTTTATCGAAGCGATGACAGATCAGGTGGTTAAGGATCTGATGTCGGCATATGATATTTCCTATACAGAGGCCTATATCAAGCTCTATACCGGAGGCCTTGTCATCCGTTCTACACAGGATTCAAAGGTTTCGGCCATAGCGGAAAAGGAGGTTAATAACAGGGACAATTATTCCGTAAACCCGGGATATTCAATGACATTTTCGATCACGGTAGAAAAAGAAAATGGGATAAAAAGATATTCCCAGAAGACCATGATTTCCTATCTGAAGAAAAAGGGAATCAGGAACAACCTTGTTTTTCCTTCCAGAAAAGAGGCCAGGCAGGCCTATCGTGACTACAGGAAAATAGTGACAAAAGGCGGAAGAATACCTGAGGGCGGTGAGCACGTGGTCTATACCCTGCAGCCTCAGGCAGCAATGACTATTATTGACCAGCAGAACGGAAGGGTTAGGGCTATAGTCGGGGGACGGGAAGAAGGAAAGGGAGAGAGAACGATAAACCGGGCAAAGGATCTGACCAGACAGCCGGGAGAGACGCTTGGGATCCTCTCCACCTATGCTCCGGCCCTCGATTCAGGAGGGATGACACTTGCTACAGTAGAGGATGACGCACCTCTCAAGTATCAGGACGGAGAGGCAGTAAAGGATATGGGTAAGAGCTACAGGGGATTTACCACTATAAGGTCAGGAATTGCCGACTCGGTAAATGTCGTTGCAGTAAAGGCCCTTACCGATATAGGAACCGGACTCGGCTACCAGTATGTGAAGGATTTCGGTATCAATACCTTAAGAGAGGGAGATGACAACCAGCGCCTGGCTCTCGGAGAAATAACCTCAGGAGTAAAGAATATTGAGCTTACTGCAGCCTATGCAGCGATAGCGAATGGCGGTATCTATAACAAGCCGGTCTTCTATACCTCAGTGGAGGATACAAGCGGGGAGAGGATCCTTGATACCACCCGCAGACAAGGGAAGAGAGTGATCAAGAAAACAAGCGCCTGGCTTCTCACATCGGCAATGGAGGAGGCAGTCAGGAGAGGCAACGCAAAGAATGCAGGATTCACCCAGATGGGAGTCGCAGGCATATATAAGGGCAGGGGAGATGACAGGATGTTTGCAGGCTTTACTCCCTATTATACCTGCGTGATCTGGGGCGGAAATGATGATGGGACCGCACTTATTTCCTCTCCCTTTGCAAAAAACATCTGGAGATCGGTAATGCTTCAGATAAACCAGGGTAAGGAAAAGAAGGATTTTTCCATGCCAGGGGCCATAGTAGCAAAAAGGGTGTGCAGAAAGTCCGGCAAAGTCCCTGTGGAGGGGGTGTGTGATCATGACCCCAGAGGGGATATGACATATACAGAATATTTCGAGAAAGAAAGCGAGCCGACAGAGACTTGTGATCATCATATAAATCTTACCATATGCAGCGAGTCGTCTCTTCCTGCGACTGAGTTCTGCCCCAAGACAGTTGAGAAGGTGTTTATTACCGGAGGAAGTTCTGGTACAGATGACGGAAAGTATCTGCTGGATCCTAAGCTTTCTGATAAGACATGCCCCCTGCATCCCGGCCCACCCCACTAGGAATTGTATTAAAAAAAATACTTGCTTATTCTTCGGAGATGAGTATAATGAATTTTGTTGTCAGTCATTGGCCCATAGCCAAACGGTAAGGCAGCGGACTCTGACTCCGTCATTTCAAGGTTCGAATCCTTGTGGGCCAGTATTTAAGGAATCGCTTATGCGGTTCCTTTTTTTTATCCATGTTTGCCATAGAGAGCTAATAATGATAAAATATCATTCTGTAAAATGACTGCTGCCGGTAAGGCAGCCTAGTATCAGAAAGGCATGGACAATGTATGAAATGAAGACCCGGGTGGGCTTTTCCACAACGGATGAGAATCTCACCCTTCCACTTACAGGGATAATAAATCTGCTACAGGATTGTGCAACCTTCCATTCACAGGATACAGGATATACATCTCAGTGGCTTAAGGCCAATAACAGAGCCTGGTTCGTGACAGACTGGCAGGTCAGGCTGCATAAGCCGGTTACTATGGGAGATAATGTGACAGTAAGAACATATCCCTATAAGGCAAGGGGCGCTCTTGCTTCGAGATATTTTACTATAACCGACTGGAATGAGACACCCTTTGTGACTGCCAATTCCCTCTGGATATATATGGATCTGGACAAGATGTGTCCTGCAAGGACCCCGGACGAGATGTTTATGGCATATGGCATAGGTGCTGCTCCGACGGAGCAGTTCGGAAACAGGAAGATAAGGTTTCCTGAAAAGACGGAAACCATCTCCTCTATCAAGGTCGACAGGACAATGATAGATTCGAATGGTCATGTGAATAATGGTAAATATATTTCTATAGCAGAGGATTTCCTTTCAGATCAGGGCTATTTTGATTTCTTCAGGATAGAATACAAGAGTCAGGCCCATCTGGGAGATCTGATGCTTGTAAAGATGGGAAATGAAAACGGAAATGTATATCTGGATATAACTGATGATGAGAATACCTCCTTTATGAGGCTTGAGGCAATAAATGAGAGCAGAGATCAGTCCTATGCCGACTCTTCGGCTGGAAGAATATAATAAAAAAAGGGAGAGCTACAGAGAAGCAGGACTTAGAGCTATTGACAATGGGGAGCTTGCGCTCCTGCTGCTTGCCGGTGGAATGGGCATCAGGCTTGGCTACGACGGTCCCAAGGGGACATTTCCTATAGAGCCAGGGAGATCCATTTTTTCATGCCTGTTTGACAATCTCCGTGATGAGCTGGGAGAGCGGTCCATACCATTCTTTATAATGACATCCGATAAGAATGATCAGGCAACAAGGGATTTCTTTCTGGAGAAGGATTATTTCGGTTATGACAGGGATCAGATAAGGTTTTATAAGCAAGAGATGGCTCAGGCCACGGATCTGGATGGGCAAGCGCTCTATGAGAGCGAGGGCCATCCTGCAGTCTCTCCGAATGGAAACGGCGGCTTTTTCAGATCGCTTATAAGTGCAGGCTACGGAGACTGCCTTAGCGGAGTCAGATGGCTTAATGTATTCGGTGTTGACAATGTACTTGCAAGGATCGGGGATCCAGGCTTTCTGGGCTCTCTCATATGCGAGGGCAAAAGCGCCGGAGTCAAGGCTGTGATGAAGGTGTCTCCGGATGAGAAGGTAGGAGTAGTCTGCAAAAAAAACGGCCGCCCGTCTGTTATCGATTATACACAGATGACTGAGGAGATGTGCAATGAAAGGGACGCGGATGGCAATCTGGTCTATGGTGCAGGAGTAAGCGTCAACTATCTTTTTGATACTTCAATTCTTTTAAATACAATAAATGACGGGCTGCCCGTTCACAAGGTAAAGAAAAAGATCCCTTATCTGGCTGCCTCTGATGGCAGACCATGGAGGCCGGGGATGGAGCCTGGAGTTCTTGTGGATCCATCGGAGCCTAATGGATATAAGTATGAGATAATGATAACCGATCTGATAGAGAATTTCCCGGATTTCCTCCCGGTAGAAGTGGAGAGGGAAAGGGAATTTGCTCCGGTCAAGAATCTGCATGGAGTTGATTCTGCTGACAGTGCGCTTGCGCTTCTGAAGAGGAATGGAAAATAAGATGGAGCTTGAGAGGATCCGCTTTTCAATAATAATAGGTGCTTATGAGACAAACGCTGTTTTTTTCAGACAGGGCTTATCCTCTGCCTGTGCGATAAAGTGGAAGAATCTGGAGATCCATGTGTTAGACGCCTGTCCAGGGGCAGGACTTGATGAGGTTACCAGGCAGACAGCAGGAGACGACTACAGGGTAAGCTACCACAGGATAAGACCCAGAGGCTCGCTGGCTGATGTATTCAATGCCGGGATAGGGATGGCAAGAGGTGACTATCTCATCTTTCTGGGTCTTACAGACAGGCTGAATACCATGATCTTAAGGTACTTGAGCGATCATATAATGCTTCACCCGGATGATCAGATCATATATACAGATCACGATGAAATCAGGGACAAGAGCCGGATGAATCCATATTTTCTACCTGATTTCAACAAGGAGCTCCTGCTGGGGGACAATTATATAGGCGATACCTTTATAGTAAAGCGGGATGCATTTTCAAGGACAGGCTTTTTCAATAAGAATCTCAGATTTGCCTTTGACTATGATCTTTTCCTTAGAGCAATGGCAAAGGGGATAAGATTCGGCCATGTCGCTGCCCTGCTCTGGCACAGAATGGAATATGACCTTCCTGACAGCCCGGAGATCAGGGAGCTTAGACGGCAGAGCTTAAGGGAACATATAACTGTTGCAATGACCTATTTCAATCAGGCCGGGGTAGCTGCCTCCATAAGTCAGGGCATTCTCGGAGATTCCTGGGAGGTCCGCTATGACGGAAGCGGATTTGAGGCGCACAGGTCGGATGTGATACTGATAAAGAACAGGCATGTAAGGGTGCTTACAAGACGGGCTGCCCAGAAGCTCTACGGCTATGTCTGTCAGCCTGATATAGCAATAGCGGCAGGGAAATTTATACATGGGACGCACATATTAAACTGCGGATACATATTTGACCAGAATGGTATCACCTATCCGGCCTGCAGGGGCCAGGGGATTTTTTCAAGCGGACTCTACGGGAGAAATATAAGGCCCCAGGACGTCTCTATGGTGGATTTTTCGTTCTGTATGATAGATGCCAGTTTCTTTAAGAGATCAGGCGGATTTGATACGAGGCTGAAGGGGAATGATATGTTTTTGGATCTATGCCTGAAGGCCAGGGCTGGAGGACTGAGGGTTGTCTATGTCCCTGGTGTGATCACAGGACGGCAGGAGGCAGAGGAGAGCGGAGACGAGGCCTCGAGGAAGATCCTGCTTGACAAATGGTCAGGAACTATCCCGGCGGGGGATCCGTTTTACAACAGGAATCTTCCGGCTGGTATCGACAACTATGTTCTATGAGAATTGACAAATGAAGAGAATCGGGGTATCATTCAGAGGTTAATATCTATCAGGAAAGAAAAGGAGAGTTAAGGTACAGATATATGAGTGAACATGATACAGTGCGACCATCCAGGAAGAAGAGACGAAGAAGGAGAAGGAAGGTCCTTCTTATCATAGAGATAATCATACTCCTCCTACTGCTTTTAGTGCTTTTCGTATGGCTTAAGTTCGGAACGATCAACATGAAGGACTTAGGCAAGATAAAGGCTGGAAATATATCAAAGAAGACGGAGGAGGTCCTGTCCGGCTATACCAATTTCATGATATACGGGGTTGATAACCGCTCGAGCGGCAATTATTCAACAGGTAATACCGACGTGCAGATCCTGGTGAGCATAAACAATGATACCAAGAAGATCCGTATGGCCTCGGTTTACAGGGATCTCTATCTGGATGTGGATCCGACCAACGGTACCCGCTTCGCCAAGTCAAACGCAGCCTATGCCAGAGGCGGTGAGAAGGAAGCAATGGAGATGATCAATGAGAACTTTGATCTGAATGTCGACAAATTCGTGACTGTGGATTTCGCTGCTGTTGTTGATGTCATTGATGATGTAGGCGGAGTGGATATTGACGTATCAAACGATGAGCTGGCTGCCCTAAACAGCAGGAGATATCCGACGATACCTGAGGTGGCAAGGATTTCCGGCAAGAAGGCGACCTATGTTACAAGAGCCGGCAAGCAGACTCTTAACGGAGTGCAGGCCTGCGCATACTGCCGCATAAGGCACGGAGCAGGAGATGACTGGGGACGCGCAAGAAGGCAGAGAGCCGTAATGAGCCAGCTTTTTGCAAAGGTAAAGGGCGCTTCAGGATCTCAGCTCAGCAGGATAATAGACGATGTATTCCCAAAGGTTTCTACAAACTTCTCTGCAACAGAGATGATCTCTCTGGCAAGCGCCGTTAAGTCGTATCAGATCGACAAGTCATTCGGCTTCCCGTTCGATGAGACCAATGTGAAGATAAATGGCAGCGATACTATGATTCCTTGTACTCTGGAATCTAATGTGGTAAAGCTTCATCAGAAGATGTTTGATGAGGCTAACTATGCTCCTAGCCAGACGGTAAGAGCCATAAGCTCACAGATAGCACAGCAGACAGGAACAAGCGAGAGCTCTGCTCAGAATTACAGCAAGCTCGAGGGCAATATCGGAGTCGATGATACTGACACTACAGAGGATACCACTGAAAAAGGTACTGCATCGACACAGTAGAAAGACAGAGGCAGATAGATGTGCGGAATAGTTGGATACATAGGTGAGGATCAGGCTGCGCCTATACTTCTTGATGGTCTTGAAAAGCTTGAGTACCGTGGATATGATTCGGCAGGAATAGCTGTTTTTGACGGCAAGGAGATCGAGATAAAGAAAGCAAAGGGACGTCTTAAGGTCCTTGAGGAGCTTACCCACGACGGAGCCAATATGCCAGGTTCCGTTGGAATAGGACATACCAGATGGGCCACTCACGGGGAGCCGTCTGATATAAATGCCCACCCTCAGTACAACAAGGACAAGACCATTGCAGTAGTCCATAATGGGATTATAGAGAACTATCAGAAGATAAAGGACAAGCTTACTGCAAAGGGATACAGTTTCATCTCGGAGACTGATACAGAATCCGTTGCCCAGCTGCTTGACTACTATTATCAGGGCAATCCTCTCGAGGCTATCATTAAGGTGATGCTCCGTATAGAGGGGAGCTATTCGCTAGGTATAATGTTTGCAGATCATCCTGACAGGGTGTATGCTGCAAGAAAGGATTCTCCTCTTATAGCCGGTATTGCCTCTGACGGAAGCTATATAGCATCAGATGTCACAGCAATATTAAAGCATACAAGGGATGTCTATTATATCGACAATCAGGAGATCGCCTGCCTTTCAAAGGATTCGATAAGCTTTTTCAATATAGACGGAGAGCCTGTCGAAAAGGAGTCGAAACATATAGACTGGGATGCCAATGCCGCTGAGAAGGGCGGATATGAGCATTTCATGCTGAAGGAGATGTATGAACAGCCTAAGACTGTAAGGGATACACTCTCACCAAGGATCAGGAAGGATCATGTGGTCATTGATGATCTCGGCATGTCAAATGAGGATATCAGGAATATTAGACGTCTCCATATAGTTGCCTGCGGAAGCGCATACCATACAGGTGTTACTGCCAGATATGTCTATGAAGGCATGGCAAGGATACCTGTAGATGTTGATGTGGCAAGTGAATTCAGATACAGGGATCCTATCCTTGACAGCAGGGATCTGGTCATAATAATAAGCCAGTCCGGAGAGACGGCCGATACCCTTGCAGCCTTAAGGCTTGCCAAAAAGAAGGGCATACCTACTCTTGCTATAGTAAATGTAGTGGGCTCATCGATTGCTCGTGAGGCAGACAGTGTAATGTATACCTGGGCTGGCCCTGAGATAGCTGTTGCGACGACAAAGGCATATTCAGCCCAGCTGATCTGTCATTATCTGCTTGCCATTCGCTTTGCAAAGGCAAGAGGCGAGATAAATGACGATCAGGAAAAGGCTTATATAGCTGACCTTGAGAAGCTTCCTGATCAGATAGAGATGCTTCTTAACAATAAAAACAGGATTCAGAAATTCGCAAACCGCTATGTCGGAGCCAAGGATATATTCTTTATTGGCAGAGGAATAGACTATGCCATTTCACTTGAGGGCTCCCTGAAGCTGAAGGAGATATCATATATCCATTCTGAGGCCTATCCGGCAGGAGAGCTTAAGCATGGTACTATCTCTCTTATAGAGGATCAGACCCTTGTGACAGCGATCGCCACCCAGAAGGATCTCTATCCCAAGACTGTATCCAATATTGTCGAGGTTCGTACAAGAGGAGCCTTTGTGCTTGCGGTCACAAATGAGGGCGATACAGATATGGAGGAGAACGCGGACTATGTGATTTATATTCCTCAGACCAACAGGTATTTCACAAATTCGCTTGCCATCATTCCGCTTCAGCTTTTTGCCTATTATGTAGCTGTCGGCAAGGGCTGTGATGTCGATAAGCCTCGTAACCTCGCTAAGTCAGTGACTGTGGAGTAAGTTTCACATAAATAAAAATTTATCTTCACAGATCTTACATATTTGACTGTTAATATAATAGCTGTCAAAAGGAAATGACTTCAGTTGAAAGCGAGGTAAGGATATATGAGTAATTATCAGTACTATGAATATCAGCCGGGTGGTGATGACGGCAGCAATAATCAGGACAATGGCTATAATCCATACAATGGCCAGTATAACGGGCCCGAGCATCCGAGGAAGGAAAAGAAGCCTCATCCTGCAGCAAAGTTTGTAGGAAAGGCTGTTGCAGCAGCTCTTATCTTCGGGCTTGTAGCAGGTCCCGTCACCTACGGAGCCAACAGACTGACCAGCCATATTGCCGGCGGCGATCAGAGCGAGCAGACCAGTAGCGGAACAGACTCGTCCAATCAGATCTCCTCGACAGCTACATCAAAGAATGAGGCAAATGATGATGTATCAGCAATAGCAAGTGAGACGCTTCCTTCTATTGTACAGGTGACCAACATGTCACTTGAGAAGGTCCAGAGCTGGTTTGGCACTTCGTCAACGCCTACCAAGAGCCTTGGAAGCGGAGTCATCTTCAAGCAGGATGACAAGTATCTCTACATTGCTACCAACAATCATGTGGTAAGCAATTCCAACAGCCTTTCTGTTACCTTCAATGACAACAAGAGTGTGACTGGTGAGGTCGTTGGTACAGATGTGCAGTCAGATCTGGCAGTGATAAGGATCAAGCTTTCATCGATCAAGGACAGCACAAAGAAGGCTATCAAGGTAGCTACATTAGGATCTTCTGCATCACTTAAGGTTGGCCAGCAGGCAATAGTTATCGGAAATGCTCTAGGATACGGCCAGTCCGTTACCACCGGAGTCGTAAGTGCTCTGAACAGAGAGGTTTCCATCCAGAATGAGGACAATGGAAAGACCTATACCCAGGAGATGATCCAGACATCCGCAGCCGTTAACTCAGGAAATTCAGGCGGTGCCCTTCTCAATTCAAAGGGTCAGGTCGTAGGTATAGTATCCGCCAAGTATTCAAGCAGCGGTTCATCTACCAATGCATCGATCGAGGGCATGGGATTTGCCATTCCTATCGACAATGCAAAGACTATAATCGACCAGCTGATGTCCACAGGAAAGGTAACAAACAGACCAGGCTTAAAGAACCAATCCTCCTCGTCCTCTTCTGAAAGCACCAGTGATCAGGGCTTCTTAGGAATCCAGGGAGCTGATATCTCATCTGAGATGGCTCAGTCCTACAACATGCCTCAGGGTGTCTATGTGACAAAGGTCGTTTCAGGCAGCCCTGCAAAGAAGGCCGGCATCAAGAAGGGTGACGTGATAACCGGAGTCGATGGCAATAATATTTCATCGATGTCATCCTTAAGAGAGTATATCTCAAGCAAGAAGAAGGGTGATAAGGTAAAGGTTGCTGTTGCAACTGTAGAGAATGACTATAAGTCAAAGAACGTGACCGTCACTCTTATATCGAGACCGACTGACGATTCGGATTCCGGAAGCAGCGGAGACGACAATGGCAGTCAGTACGATGAGGGTAATGATGACAACAGCTTCGGTAACGGCGGTCTCTATGACTGGAGCCAGATATTCGGGAACTGATTCTTAATTTTCCATATTTTCCACATATAAAGGAGTGCTTCTATTATGAAGCATTCCTTTTGTGTCCGTTCTTTCCTTTTTCGGATGGTGACTTTTTGACTTATTGGTTTTAGCATACGATGCAAATGCTTGTATTTACAGGAGATAAACTATATAATAAGGGGGCGCGGAAGATACCGTGCTCCCTTTGTCATGCAAGGCAAGGGAATCTGTCTGAATGGTTGGGGGCAGAGTATATGCCCTAAGAAGGAGATTTATGGACAAGAAAAGAATTGTTATCGCACTTGGTCATAATGCGCTTGGTACAACACTTCCTGAACAGAAGGAGGCTGCAGCCAGAAGCGCAAGGGCAGTAGCGGATTTTGTTTCGCAGGGATATCAGGTAGTAGTGACTCATTCCAATGGTCCTCAGGTAGGGATGATCCATACCGCAATGAATGAATTTTCCCAGAACTATCCTGAGTATACTGACACACCTATGAGTGTATGCTCAGCAATGAGCCAGGGATATATAGGCTATGATCTCCAGAGTGCAATAAGGAGTGAACTTATCAATAAGGGAATATACAAGACTGTAGCAACTGTTCTGACACAGGTGACCGTTGATCCTTATGATGAGGCCTTCTACAGACCGACAAAGATAATCGGAAGACTTATGACAAAGGATGAGGCGCTTGCCCAGGAGAAGAAGGGCAACCATGTGACAGAAGTCGATGGAGGCTACAGGAGGATAGTAGCTACACCGAAGCCGCAGAGCATAGTTGAGATAGATGCTATAAATGCTCTGCTTGATGCTGATCAGGTGGTCATTGCATGCGGAGGAGGCGGTATCCCGGTCCTCTCCCAGGATCATCTGTTAAAGGGCGCATCAGCTGTCATAGAAAAGGATACGGCAGCAGGAGTTCTGGCCGATCAGGTGGATGCAGATATGCTTATCATCCTCACCGGAACCAATAAGGTCTGCCTGAACTTCGGCCAGTCAGATGAGAAGGCCCTTGATTTCATTTCAGTATCCGATGCCAGGAAGTATTTAGAACAGGGCCAGTTCGAGGCCGGTACTATGGCTCCTAAGATAGAGGCAGCAATAAGCTTCATCGGCGACTCTGCGATCAGGAAGACACTTATAGCAAAGCTCGATCCTGACAGACCGCTGGTCGCAGGCCGTGACGGCACAATGATAGCGAAATGACCGAAAGCTTCGAGATGAGAGCAAGCCAAAGGCGAAGCTCGAGGCTGAAAGTTTCGAGATGAGAGCAAGCTGAAAGCGAAGCTCGAATCCGAAACGAAGCCGTTCTTTGAGATTAATGAGAGCGAGCCATAGGCGAAGCTCGAATTTAGCGAAAAGAACTTCCTTGTTAGAGAGAACGAGTCGAAGACGAAGTTCGAGCTTAACGAAGACAGCTTCCTTGATCAGGAATCAGGGAAGTAACTTTTACTTATATAATAGAATATTAGGAGAAACAATGGAATACCGAAGAAAAACCAAGATAATATGTACACTGGGCCCGGCCTCTGAGTCGCCTGAGACCATGAAGGAGCTTATAGAGGCAGGTATGAACGTGGCCAGATTTAATTTTTTTCATGGAAGCCATGAGGAGCATCTGGGAAGACTTCGTACCTTAAGACAGCTGAGGAAGGAGACAGGTAAACCTGTAGCGGCTCTTCTTGATACCAAGGGACCGGAGATCAGGTTAAAGAATTTCAAGCAGGGAGGAGTGGATCTTGTCGATGATCAGATCTTTACTCTTACGACGAGGGATGTCGAGGGAGATAAGGATATAGTATCGATCACATATAAGGATCTGCCCAAGGATGTGTCTGAGGGAGTCCATATCCTGATAGATGACGGGCTTGTGGAGATGGTAGTGCAGAAGGTGAGCGAGACAGATATCACCTGCAGGGTCGTAAATGGCGGCCATATCTCAGACAAAAAGGGTGTAAATGTCCCTAACGCAGAGCTTTCGATGCCTTTTGTAAGCCCAAGGGATTACAAGGACCTGGTGTTCGGGGTAAAGGAGGACTTCGATTTTGTCGCAGCTTCATTTACCAGGACAGCCGATGATATCAACGATATCAGAAAAATTCTGAAGGAGCATGGCGGAGAAAAGATCCAGATCATAGCAAAGATAGAAAATAATCAGGGAATCAAGAATATCGATTCTATAATAGATGCAGCGGATGGAATAATGGTTGCCCGTGGAGATATGGGAGTTGAGATTCCGCTTGAGGATGTGCCTGTGATCCAGAAGATGATCATCAAAAAGGTATATGAGGCGGGAAAATTCGTTGTAACAGCAACCCAGATGCTTGATTCCATGATCACACATCCGAGACCGACAAGAGCCGAGGCGACAGATGTGGCAAATGCTGTCTACGATGGCACATCAGCCATAATGCTTTCCGGAGAGACGGCAGCCGGAAAATATCCGGTTGAGGCAGTGCGTACAATGGATAAGATCGCAAAGAGAACAGAGCAGGACATCCATTATCTGAACAGGATGATAAAAAACGAAAGGGAAAGAAGCGGTGAGAATTCCATAACTGACGGAATCACTCATTCGGCCTGTATGCTTGCCGGTGACCTGAATGCTACAGCTATCGTCACGGTAACCAAGTCGGGACGCACTGCCCATGCGGTATCAAAGTTCCGTCCTGCATCACCGATCATTGCAGGATGCATAGACGAGAAGGTATGCCGTCAGATGAATCTCTGCTGGAGCACAACTCCTATAATGATCTCTGAGGAAAAGGATGCTGAGGAGCTCTTTGCACATACATTAAAGAAATGTGAGGAAGAGGGACTGCTTACCGAGGGTGATGTGGTCGTTCTTATAGCAGGCGTCCCTCTTGGGATTTCTGGTACAACAAATCTGATCAAGGCTCAGATGGTCTGAGAACCTTGTCTTCATACAGAGCATAGGCCTTTTTTATGGCCTCAAAGGTCTCGGAAGAGACATAATGCTCCATTCTGCAGGCGTCTCTGGTGGCTATATCCTCAGGGACGCCCATTTTTTTGAATGCATTTGAGAGGAACTTGTGCCTCTCATACATCTGCTTAGCTATTGCGAGCCCAGAATCTGTAAGAGTGATATGATTGTGCTCGTCTATATTTACATATCCATTTTCCTTAAGCTGCTTCATGAAAACTGAAACCGTAGCTCTGGCATATCCGAAATAATTACATATATCTGTAGCACGGACATAATCCTTCTGCTCTGAAAGAATAAGAATGGATTCCAGGTAATCCTGCGCTGATTCCTGCATTTTCATAAAAAATTCCTCCTTTATCGTATCCTTATAATGATACAACATCCAACTCTTAAAAGCAAACCCGCCATTTTGTTAGGGAAGACTTATTTTTCTTGACAATGATGTTAGTCTATGCTAATATAACTGATGCAAGGCATGACTAACAAATAGAAAGAAGGGAAAGCTATGTTGCCATTATCTTTTGCACGAACTGGAGAGGAAGTTATGGTATCAAAGATCTCTGGCTCCGATCAGATGAAGCAGCACCTCTGCGATCTGGGCTTTGTCATTGGAAGCAGGGTGAATATAATCAGCCAGTCAGGAAACGGAAATATGATCGTAAATCTGAAGGGTTCACGACTGGCCATTACCGATCAGATGGCTGCAAAGGTTTTTGTGGTTTTGTCAGAGACAAAAAAAGCGGTAGAAATGGAGGTATTCAAGTGAGGACGCTGCGTGATATAAGGGTAGGGGAGACTGCCAGAGTGAGATCGATCCACGGAGCCGGGGCTCTTAAGCGCAGGATCATGGATATGGGGATCACAAAGGGCACAGAAATATATGTCCGTCGTATAGCTCCGCTGGGGGATCCTGTAGAGGTAACTGTTCGGGGATTCGAGCTGTCGCTTCGAAAGGATGATGCGGATATACTTGAGATGGAATAAAGGATGATCAGGAGGAAACGATGGAGATAAGGATCGCGCTTGCGGGAAATCCGAACTGCGGTAAAACAACTCTCTTTAATGCGCTTACAGGTGCCAATCAGTATGTGGGTAACTGGCCGGGCGTTACTGTAGAGAAAAAGGAAGGACGTCTTAAGGAAAATAAGGATGTGATAATTCAGGATCTGCCTGGTATCTATTCACTTAGTCCTTATACCCTTGAGGAGGTCGTCGCAAGGGACTATCTTGTAAAAGACAGACCCGACGCCATTTTAAACATTATAGATGGAAGCAATATAGAGAGAAACCTCTATCTGACCACCCAGCTTATCGAGGTCGGCATTCCTGTTGTAATGGCGATAAATATGATGGATGTCGTCCGTAAAAACGGGGATAATATCGATACAAAAAAGCTTGCCGATGCCCTTGGATGTCAGATCATAGAGATATCCGCCCTCAGGGGAGAAAATATCACAGAGGCCGCACGACTTGCTCTAAAGGCTGCCATGACAAAGAAATCCGGTGAGCTGCCTCACGTCTTCACAGGCTCTGTAGAGCATGCGATCGCCCATATAGAAGAGTCCCTGGGCAGATATGTTCCGAAGGATCAGGAGAGATGGTATGCTATAAAGACCTTCGAAAGAGATGAGAAGGCCTTAAAGGACTTTGCGATCCCTGCAGCAGTAATGGACGAGATCGAGGGCCACATAAGGGACTGCGAGAAGGAGATGGATGATGATGCCGAATCGATAATCACGAATCAGAGATATAATTATATCACCGGGCTGATCAGTAAGTGCGTGAAGAAGGGCCATGAAAAGGGAGCACTTTCTGCCTCTGACAGGATCGATAGGATAGTGACCAACAGATGGCTGGCCCTTCCTGTCTTTGTCGGAATCATGTTTCTCGTCTATTATGTAGGCCTATCGCTTGCAGGCGGACCGCTTACGGACTGGACAAACGATACACTGTTCGGAGCCTGGATAGAGGATGGATTCATGCGTCCGCTTCTGCACCACATAGGAGCATCCGCATGGGTAGAGTCCCTTGTCGTAGACGGAATAATAAATGGTATAGCAACCCCTCTGGGCTTTGTGCCTCAGATGGCCATCATCTTTCTTCTGCTTGGTTTCCTTGAGGACTGCGGATATATGTCGAGAGTGGCATTTATAATGGACAGGATATTCAGAAGGTTCGGACTTTCGGGAAAGTCATTTATTCCTTTCCTCATCTCATCAGGATGCGGGGTTCCGGGCATCATGTCGACTCGTACTATAGAGAGTGAGAAGGACCGTCGCATGACAATGATGACCACTACCATGATACCGTGCGGAGCCAAGCTTCCGGTCATTGCAGCTATAGGCGGATATGTACTCGGAGCTGATAAATGGTGGTTTGCGCCCGTCTGCTATTTCGCCGGGATCGGAATTGTGATAATATACTGTATTATCCTGAAGAAGACAAAGGAGTTCGCGGGTGAGCCTGTACCTTTCGTAATGGAACTTCCGGCCTATCATCTTCCTACTATAAGGAACCTCCTGCTTCATATGTGGGAGAGACTGTGGGCCTTTATAAAGAAGGCAGGAACGATACTCTTCTTCTGCTGCGCAGTGATGTGGTTCCTCTCATCGTTCGGAATAGAGGGCGGAGCCTTTGGACTGGTTGACAATACAGCAAATTCCATCCTTGCAGCTATAGGTGGATTCCTGGCTCCTGTATTCTATCCGCTTGGCTTCGGCCACTGGCAGGCGGTTGGGGCTACTCTTTCAGGATTTGTTGCAAAGGAGCAGCTTGTCGGAACACTTTCTATCGTATCAAAGCTCGGAGCGGACGTGACAGACGCAGTGACTCAGAGCGGCTATCATTTCAATGCACTTCGTGATGCCTTCAGTGAGTTCTTCGGCTATGGAAGTGCTCATACCGGGGCTACGATGGGAGCGATCGCCTTCCTTGTATTCAATATCTTCGACAGCCCGTGCCTTGCAGCTATTTCCACAATGGCAAAGGAAATGGGCGATCGCAGGAAATTCTGGAAGGCAATAGCATTCCAGAATATATCAGCCTGGTGTGTGACCTATATGGTATATCAGATAATTGGACTCTTCAACGGAGTACCTTTCACAGGCTGGACTATCGGGGCCTTCATAGTGCTTGGGATCTATATCTATCTTCTGGTGAGGCCAGATCCTGACAGGAAGTATATACAGGAAGAGAGGACTGCGAAAGTGCCTGAATGACTTTGACAAAAAAGGAGGCTATAGCTATGGCGGATATAATAGTTCTTATAATACTTGGAGCTGCAATGGTTCTTGCGCTTTCTTCCGTGATCCGCGATAAAAGAAACGGGAGAAGAACCTGCGGATATGCCTGCGGAGACGAGGTATGCAGGGGCAGATGCGGATATGTGAATACCGGACATCTGTCACGAACTGAAAGAAAGGAAATAAAGGAGGCGGTCCGTAACCTTAAGGCAAAGCAGAAGGCCGCTTCCAGAGGCTGATCCATGAAAAAGATTGTTCTTACAATAGATGGCATGATGTGCGCAATGTGTGAGGCTCATGTGAAGGATGCCATAAGAAGCAGATTTCCCGGAGCTAAGAAGCTTAAGGCGGATCATTCATCAGGTCATGTGTCTTTTATACTTGAAGAGGATATGCCCTTTCAGATCTTAAAGCACGATCTTAGGTCAGCTCTTGACAGCACAGGATACAGACTTTTGGATGCAGAGGAACAGGACCCTGCACCCAAAAAGGGCTTTTTCGCCAGATTTAAAAACCGCTGAAAAACCAGCCCGGCATCAGCCGGGCTGGTTATATTTACTGTTAAAAGTCTCCCTCGGTTTTTGCCTGAATCACCTGTATTGCTTCCAGTTGTAATAATATCCGCTTCCCTTTGAATGGTCGGAGTATATATCATAGGGCTCTTTTGATACGGTAAGCTCATTGGAAGTAAAGAATTCCCTTGTGGCCTTTGAGTATGAGTGCTCATTTGAGGCCGGATATTTCCATGGGATACCATCTACGATCTGTCTGAATGTTCCGGATTTCAACTGGTCAAGGGTCTTTTGTGAACCGAGCAGGAACTCGTCTACATTTTTGCCGCTTCCATCTGATCCTCCGGTCTTGTCATACCAGGTCACATCTACAAAGTAGTTCTTCTTTTTTATCGTCACAAGATTCCAGGTATGGTCGCTGCTCGAAACTATCTTTGACCTTATCGTCTTGTCTGAAAAGACCGAATGATCCATGAGATACTGGAAGGCTCTGGTATATCCCTGGCAGACAACGTTTGTATTCGGATCATTATCAAATACGCTTATCATATCGTAGGGCCTGTAGTCACGCAGATATGAGCTTCTGTCGTTATAGGCCGCATGATCATAGACGACGTTTTCTGAGATCCAGTCGGCATAGGCCTTTATCTTTTGCGCGTCAGGCAGGTGGGCATAGTAATTCAGGACAGAGTCAGCGTTAGCGAGGGCTTGCCGGATAGCAGTAAGTGAGCTGCCGTTTATTGCATAGGAATTGTTGCCGTACATATAAGTAGGGCTTACTACCCAGTAGATCGTTATCCTTCTCAGGGTATATCTGCTCCCTACATATGTGTAGTCATATGTAGGCGCGGCTGCAAGATTGCTCCAGGACAGAAGCTCGGGATGGTTCTGTCTGATGTATTTAATGACTCTTTTGCCGCAGGCGTCTGCACGCTTTTTTATTGATGAAGCGGAGCCCGTTACTTGCTGTGAGGAAGGGATATCATAGCTGCATGCTGTGCTAATACTACTGCCCTTGCCATTCTTTAGTATGTTCAGAAGGAAGTTGACATTGGTATAATAAACAGATCGGGTAAGACCCTTAAGCCGCTTCTCATGCCAGGTCGATGCATTCGCATCCAGGGCTCCTGAGCGGATGACCGATAGAGCCAGGACCATACCCAGAATGCAACAGATGATTTTCTTTTTTGCTTTCATTTAGTTATCCCTCCATGATAATAAAAAATATAGCCGCCCCACAGACAAAAGGGACGGCGATTGCGATAAGTAATAAGCAAGCGACGGGAGTCGGACCCGCGTCCTCAGCTTGGGAAGCTGATATAATAGCCGTTATACGACGCCTGCGTAAAATAAAAAAGCAGGTGATGAGAATCGAACTCACGTATCCAGCTTGGAAGGCTGGTGTTCTACCATTGAACTACACCTGCATATGCCCAGTTCCGGAATCGAACCAGAGACACGAGGATTTTCAGTCCTCTGCTCTACCAACTGAGCTAACTGGGCATGTCCGTTTCAAACGAACAAATAGATTTTACGGTATTTGCCCAATTAAGTCAAGTATAAATTTACAATTTTTTCGAAAAATGCTACAATACATTTACTGCATAAATATGCAGATATGACGAACAGAAAATAACTAACGGCGGCGGGCCGCTGTTACAGATTCAGGGAGAAAACAGATGATTAAGCTGAATGACTATCTGTATAAGGGGGATACGGTCTTGAAGATCATAGATGCCTATGCCTCGGATCTGCTGGCAGAGGCGGGCAGGACAGGCAGTGAGGTCGATCGCGCCCACGGCAGATATCTTGCGGATCTTGAGAGCCTTCTGATACATAATGATTTCCTTACATCCCAGTCACAAAGGATCAGGGAATTCTATATGTATATGGTGGGCAGGTACCCCTATCTTGCATTTTCCTTCAAGGGAAGGATAAAGTCACTGATAAGGGCAGAGGAAAAATTCAACAGAAAGCTTCTGACCTGCTACGGAGATGCTTATCAGAGGGATGGCAGGCTTACAGAGGATAGCGAGGCGGCCGCCAGTGCAGTCTCGGTCAGGGATCTGATAGCCTACAGGATAATCATATCTATCCCCAGATGTCATCTGAAGCCGGGAGAGGATGAGGAAGAGGAGAGTATCAGGATTCTCTATCAGATAGCGGAGGAGCTGCCGGTTTTCTTAAAGACTCAGGATTTCGTGCCTCAGAAAAACCGCTTTGCCAGAGCGCATCCTTCTTCGACGATCTCGGATCAGGCCAGGGAATACTATAAGGATTATGTCGAGTACAGGAGTACAAAGGGATATCAGTCGCTGCATATTTCCTTCCTTGACAAGCTGTCTGGAAGTGTCTTTGAGATACAGCTACGTACCAAAAGGATGGACGACTATGCGGAGATAGGTCAGGCAGATCATTTCTCGTACGAGGAGGGACAGCATCTGAGGGAGAACAGGAGAGTCATACCTCAGGGGATGAAGAGAGAATATGATGAGGCATATGAGAGGCTTGATTCGATAAGGAAGCTCGATCTGACAAAGGTCGATGTCAATATGTTTACTGCAGCAAGCAATATCCTTATCAATGATAGCTGCGGACTGTTCAGAGGACGTCTGATCCTGCCTTATGAGCATCTTTCCAGATTTCAGAACGACAGGATCAGCTGAAAATAGTATTGGCAAGAGGCTTATGTTTCTGATATAATCAGTATAACTATGTAATCGCAAGGAGGTCATATTTATGGCAGAGAATACATTCACGGTAGAGAAGGGAGTTACCGTGACCGATGAGGTCATGGCAACTATCGCAGGACTTGCAGCAAGCGACGTTGAGGGACTGGCTTATATCGGAAACGGGCTCACAAGGAGTAATATCACCAAGGCCGGAGCGAATAAGCTTTCAAAGGGTATCCATATAATCAGGGAGGAGGACGGCTCAGTCACAGTCAGACTGGCTATAGTACTCAGATATGGATATGAGGTGCCGAATGTCTGCCGCGAGATCCAGGACAAGGTAAAGACAAATGTCGAGACCATGACAGGAATAAGTGTCAGAGAGGTAGATGTGAGGATTGCGTCGATAGAGGTCGCTGACGCGGGTGCAAGGGTATGAACCAGAGCAGGAGACGAGAGGAAAGCTTCAAGAGGCTCTTCATGGCCCAGTTCTATCCGGATGATCAGTTTGATGATGTTTTGAAATCATCCGATGAGCTTGAGAGGCTGGACTGGGATTCGGATGCAAGACCCTATATAGAGCCGGAGCTTGGGAACGGGATAAAGCCATCTGATCTTAAGCTGATAAATGATAAGGTTATGGCCATAAGGGAGCATATAGATCAGATAGATGATATCTTGAACAGCTGCATGGAGGGCTGGAAGACCAGCAGGCTTTCAAAGGTGGATCTGACGGTGCTCCGTCTTGCAGTATATGAGATAAGGTTCGACGACAGGATACCGGTCAAGGTATCGATCAACGAAGCGGTAGAGCTTGCGAAGAAGTACGGCACAGAGAAGTCGGGAGGCTTCGTGAACGGAGTTTTAAGGAGAGTCGCAGAGAGTGAACCGGGTCTGGACAGTAGCAAAGCTGAATAATTATATATCAGGACTTATTGAGGATGACCCTGCGTTTGCTCCTCAGATAGTAGTTGAAGGGAATGTCTCTCTCGGACCGAAGGGATATTCCCGTTTTTCACATATATACTTCACACTTATAGACCCTGACGATCCGGCTCCTGATTATCAGAAGGCCAAGCTTTCCTGTGCAATGTGGAAGAGCACGGTGGAAAGAGGCGGTCTTACCTATGAAATGAAAAACGGTGACAATATCCGGGTCACAGGAAGGATTGCCGTCTATGGGGCGAGGAGTCAGTACCAGCTGATTGCCACAAGGATAGAAAATGCCGGAGCCGGTAAGCTTGAGGAGGCAAAGAGGGCTCTGTTTAATGAGCTTAGAGCCAGGGGATATTTCGAGGCAGACCATAAGAAGCCTATACCGGCATATATCACCCGGGTAGGTATAGTTACCTCTCCGACAGGTGAGGCTGTCCATGATATAATCAGGAATATTCAGCTAAGGAATCCTCATGTGGAGATATATCTGGTACCTGCACTTGTACAGGGAGATGAGGCAGCTCGGTCTATCGCAGAGGCCCTTTATATAATAGACAGGCTCGGAATGGATGTGATCATCTGCGGAAGAGGAGGAGGAAGCCCCGAGGACCTGATGGCCTTTTCATCAATAGAGGTAGCTCAGGCTATTTATGACTGCGAGACACCTGTGATCTCTGCGGTAGGACATGAGCCGGATATGTCGATATCCGACTACGTTGCCGATCTTCGTGTGGCTACTCCTACGGCTGCAGCAATGCAGATCTTTGATTATAGAAGCTTCTGTGAGGATCTTGACCGTCGGAGAGATGAGCTTAAGGGCAGGATCAACCACAGGATCATGGAGGCAGAGCTCCATCTGAGAAGAGTAAAGGAGCAGGTGGATAAGGGCGCACCAGATCTTTTTCTTGCCAGAATGGAAAAGGAGCTTATACGGCTTAGGAAGACGATCGAATACAGTATTTCTGACAAGCTTAAGGACAGGGAGACTGTTATGTCCGGATACGGCCCTTTCCTTAAGAATGCCCTTGATCTAAAGCTTGGCTCAGTCACAGGCGCTCTGTCCCTTGCAGCGGCCTCGCTTCCTCAGGCTATGGGGAAAAAGCTTGAAAACCGGACAAACACCCTGCGCCTTGCAGCACAGAAAATAGAGTATTCCTCTCCGCTAAAGAAGCTTTCAGATGGATATGCCTATGTAGAGGGGGATAAGGGAAGGATCACAAGTGTCAGTCAGGTGAAAAGGGATGACCAGATAAGACTCACTCTTTCAGATGGTATGATCGAGTCCAGAGTTGATAAGATAAAGGAGAAGGACATTGCCGGCAAAGAAGAATAAAAGTGTCACAATAGAGGAAAACCTGGAGGAGCTCGACAGGATAGCTGCTCAGATGTCTGATCCCACGGTAAGCCTTGAGGATTCCTTCAGCCTCTATGAGGAGGGTATCAGAAGGATAAAGGAATGCAATCAGGCTATAGCCAGCGTCAGGCAGAGAGTAGAAAAGCTCGAGGCAGATGGAACGGTATCGGATTTTTTGGGTGATGAGCAATGAAGACATTTGATGACAGAAGAAAAGAAGCGGATCAGATCATAGAGGGTTTTCTCCGTGAGGAAAAGGGATATGACAGGACTCTGATAGAAGCGATGAACTACAGCATAAGGGCAGGCGGAAAGAGACTGCGCCCTGTACTGCTGCAGTCCTTCGGCCGTATGTACGGAGCGGATGAGAAGAGACTCCATCCCTTCATGGCTGCGATAGAGATGATCCATACCTATTCTCTGGTGCATGATGATCTGCCGGCAATGGATAATGATATGCTCCGCCGTGGAAAGCCTACTACACATGCCAGATTCGGAGAGGCAATGGCTATACTTGCAGGAGATGCTCTTTTGAATGAGGCCTTTACAATAATGTCTGACGAGACAAAGAGGACTCTTTTCGCTGAAGACGGACCCCTGCTCGACGAGTGCTTTGGAGAGGTATATGCGACAAGCTTTATCAGTAAATATGCCGGAGTCGATGGGATGGCCGGAGGGCAGAGTCTTGATGTCGAGACGGACAAGCTGGGACGGGATGTGACAGGAGAAGAGATTCATTATATATACCGGAACAAGACCTCAGCCCTGCTTGAGGCTTCTATGCTGGCAGGAGCAGTGCTTGGAGGATCCGGCGTTGGAAAGGATATTTCCCTTATCGCCAGTGCAGGAAAGGACATAGGATTCGCCTTCCAGATAAGAGATGATATCCTGGATATAGAGGGAGATGAAAGTATCATAGGCAAGGAGACCGGTCAGGATAAAAGGAACGGCAAGAGTACCTTTGTATCGATCCATGGAATAGAGGAAAGCGAGGCCTTCATAAGGGACTATACCGAGGAGGCAAAGACTCATATTTCAAATCTCGAAAATGTAAAGGATGAGGAAGAAAGGATCTTTGTACTGGATCTGTTTGACGCTCTTACAGAAAGAAATCACTGATGCTATTAGAGAAGATAAACGAACCAAACGATATCAAAAAGCTTTCTCCCGATGAGCTTCCTGTTCTTGCCAAGGAGATAAGGACCTTTCTTTTAAAGACCCTGTCTGTTACCGGGGGACATGTAGCGAGCAATCTAGGAGACGTTGAGCTTACGATCGCTCTTCACAGGGTGCTTGATTTCCCATCTGACAAGCTGATCTGGGATGTAGGACATCAGAGCTATACCCACAAGATACTTACAGGACGACGGGACCAATTTGCCTCCTTAAGGCAGTATGGCGGTATATCCGGATTTATGAATCCGGATGAAAGCAGCTGCGATCCCTTTATTTCAGGACACAGCTCGACCTCTATAGCAGTCGCCTCAGGGCTTGCTCAGGCAAGACAGCTGAAGGGAGGCAGGGAGAATGTCGTAGCCGTGATAGGAGACGGAGCCCTTACGGGAGGACTCGCATATGAGGCATTGAATAACGTCTCCCGCCTAAAAAGCAATCTGACCATTATCCTGAATGACAACCATATGTCTATCTCTGAAAATGTCGGAGGCATGAGCACACATCTAAGCTCCCTTAGAACCTCATCAGGCTACAAGGGACTAAAGAATGATATAGAGGAGAGCTTAAGAAAGATACCTGGCGGCGAGCAGGCCATAAAAAGGATAAGAAGGACCAAGAACGGGATCAAGCAGCTACTTATCCCCGGCATGATCTTTGAGAACATGGGTATAATGTACTTAGGCCCGGTCGACGGTCATGACATAGGATCCATGATCCGTCTCATAAGGCAGGCACTGACTGTCGAGGGGCCGGTGATAGTTCATGCTGTCACGAGAAAGGGGAAGGGATATCTGCCCGCAGAGAAGAATCCCTCTCTTTTCCATGGTATAGGTCCCTTTGATCTGGCAACGGGAAAGCCGCTCCAGAAAAAGGAGAAGCCTGACTATACGGATATATTCTCAAGAACACTTGTAGGCGAGGCAGAGAGGGATAAAAGAATAGTCGCTGTTACAGCTGCAATGGGGATCGGGACAGGACTTCGCAGGTTCAGAAGGGATTTCCCGGACAGATATTTCGATGTAGGGATAGCTGAGGGCTATGGGACCACCTTTACTGCAGGACTTGCAGCAGGCGGAATGCTGCCTGTTTTTGCGGTATATTCCTCATTCCTTCAGAGGGGCTTTGACCAGCTGATACATGATGTGGCGATAGGCGGCTACCACTGCGTGTTTGCTGTAGACAGGGCAGGTATAGTAGGACGCGACGGGATAACCCATCAGGGCATTTTCGACTTGTCATATCTGACTATGGTCCCCGGAGTTACAGTAATGGCTCCCAAGGATGGCAGGGAGCTTAAGAGGATGCTTACATTTGCCATCAGGGAGATGAATTCTCCTGTAGCGATCAGATATCCGAGAGGTGAGGCGGCTGACCTCTCAGAAGAGAGTCTGTTCGGAGATGGTGAGCCGATAGAGTATGCAAGGGCAGAGATCATAAAGAAAAAGAGCAGCGACCGGGTATTGCTGTTTGCGATCGGAAGCATGGTAGGGACCGCTATAGAGGCAGAGGCCATTCTAAATGATGCCGGAATTCCTGTCAGCGTGGTAAACGCCAGATTTGCAGCGCCGCTTGATAAGGATTTTCTTACCCGTGAATGTGACGGATATGATCTGATCGTTTCTATGGAGGAGAATGTCAGATCCGGCGGCTTTGGAGAAAAGGTCCTGTCAGTGCTTGCCCAGTCAGGCTACAGAGGCGACTTCCTAAATATCTCCATTCCCGATGAGTTCGTTCCTCATGGCAGTTGTGAGGAACTGAAACGTGAGACTGGGCTTGATGCCAGCTCTGTTGCAGCCGCCATCATCAAGCGGATAGAGGATCAGAAGATACGTGGAGGCTCTAGATGAAGAAAAGACTGGATGTCCTTTTAGTCGAGAGAGGACTTGCTCCGTCAAGAGAACGTGCCAAGGCATACATAATGGAGGGCAAGGTCTATGTAGACGAACAGAAGGAGGATAAGGCCGGGACTACCTTTCCAGAGGATGCGAGGATCGAGATCCATGGCAGGAAGCTTATCTATGTAAGCCGCGGAGGGCTTAAGCTTGAAAAGGCCATAAAGACCTTTCCTATAGATCTTACTGGAGCAGTCTGCATGGACATAGGAGCCTCGACAGGGGGCTTTACCGACTGCATGCTGCGTAACGGCGCTTCTAAGGTCTATTCTGTTGATGTGGGCTACGGACAGTTCGCTTATTCGCTGAGACAGGACGAGAGGGTTGTCGTGATGGAAAGGACCAATGTCAGATATATGAAGCCGTCTGATATAGGAGAGCTTCTTGATTTTGCCTCATGTGATGTATCCTTTATTTCTCTTTCAAAGGTGCTTCCTGCTGTATATCCAATGCTAAGGGACGGGGCCGGAATGGTCTGCCTTATAAAGCCCCAGTTCGAGGCAGGCAGGGAGAATGTAGGGAAGCGCGGAGTGGTGAGGGATCCGGCCGTACACAGACAGGTGATAGAGAATGTTTTTTATTTTACTAAAAAGACCGGCTTTTCTGTACGGGGGCTGACCTACTCTCCGATTAAGGGCCCGAACGGCAATATAGAATATCTGATGTATATTGCTAAAAGCGATGACAGGGAGAATGATACCCGGGAAATGATAGATGACGTGGTAAGAGAGGCTCATAAGGAGCTTGATAAGAAATGAAGAACTTTCTGATACTCACTAAAGAAGACAGTCCCAGGATGGAGTCATTCATCAGAGAGATAATCACCTTTCTAAATGATAATGGCGCAAAGGGGCAGAGCGCAGTCTTAAGAAAGGAGGACGCCAGCAGGCCTATAGAGGTTTTTGATGGCTGTGAATGCATAATCACTGTCGGCGGAGACGGAACTATGATAAGGGCTGCTGTAAGGACAGTTGAGGCCCAGGTCCCGCTTATCGGTATCAATAAGGGACATCTTGGGTATCTCTGTGATCTGGATCAGACCTCCTACAGGGAGGCTCTTAAGAGACTTATCGAAGGAGACTACGATGTAGAGGAGAGGATGCTTCTCGAGGGAAGGGTCGTCTCAGAGGACGGCTCGCCTAAAAGCGGCAGCATAGTGGCTGTAAATGATATAGTGATCACCAGTCATAACGGGCTTCAGGTCGTGCATCTGTCTGTAGATGTAAACGGAGAGCGGCTGACCTCGTTTAATGGAGATGGTATCATCTTTGCCACACCGACTGGATCTACAGCCTACAATCTTTCCACAGGAGGCCCCATAGTAGATCCCAAAACCTCGCTAATCCTGATGACGCCTCTGAATGCCCATGTGGTAGGGATGAGAAGCATAGTCCTTGATGATACAGCCATGATCAGTGCAAGGGTGACCAGGAGGAATCAGGATGAGCTAAACGCTGCAGCCGCCTTTGACGGCACGACTTCTATCATGCTTAAGGACGGAGACATGGTTCAGGTAAAAAGATCAGGAAAGACTGTTAAATTTGTCAGGCTCTCAAGGATCAATTTCCTTGACAGGATCAGGAGCAAGCTGCCATACTGATATAGGCCGCCTGCCGGTTAATTGGAGAAAGAATGAAGAATACCAGACAGAAAAAAATACTAGAGCTCATTATAAAGTATGAGATCTCGACACAGGAGGAGCTTTTGGAAAAGCTTCGAGAAAGCGGCTGTGACGTGACTCAGGCCACTGTTTCGAGGGATATAAGGGAGATGAAGCTCACAAAGATCGAGACAAACGGAAGACTCCGCTATGTTGCCTATAAGGAAAGCGATGGCGATCTGAATGAGAAGTACAGGAAAGTGCTAAGAGAGGGCTTTCTGTCGATGGACAATGCTATGAACATTCTTGTGATAAAGACCATATCCGGAATGGCTATGGCGGTCGCAGCTGCCCTTGATTCGATGGAATATAATGAGATAGTCGGATGTATCGCAGGGGATGATACGGTAATGTGTGCAGTAAGGAGTGTTTCGGATACAGTTAGTCTGATGGATAAGCTCCGCAGGATAATAGACAGATAAAATGTCAAGGGAGGTATGCAGATGCTGGAGAATTTACGGGTAGAGAATCTGGCTCTTATAGATCATGAGGAAATTGAGTTTACAGAAGGACTTAATGTAATGACCGGAGAGACCGGGGCAGGAAAGTCGATAATACTTGGAGCTCTTAATCTGTCTCTTGGTGGAAAGATAAACAGGGGTATGGTAAGGGACAACGAAAGGGATGCCTATGTCGAGGCAGTGTTTACGCTTAGTCCCGCCGAGGAGAAGAGACTTACTGACCAGGGCTTTATGGTCTATGACAGTCAGCTTATCCTGTCGAGAAGGATAAAGGGGGCAAAGAGTGTCGCCAGGATAAATGGGGAGACAGTACCGGCTGCAAGGCTTGCAGAGGCAGGGAGGGAACTTATAGATATATACGGGCAGAGAGAGCATCAGTCTCTTTCTGATCCAAGAAAGCATCTGGCGATCCTGGATTCATTTGTGAAAAATGAGCTTGATCCTCTGCTCGATCAGCTCGCCCCTGTATACAGGGAGTATTCTGCTCTCTGCAGGGAGGCAAAGGAAGCAGACATGGATGAGTCCGAGAGAAAGAGGGATATATCATATCTGACCCATGTCTCGAATGAGATAGAAGAGGCAGGCTTAGAGGACGGAGAGGATCAGGAGACAGAGGATAGCTACCGCAGGATGTCGGGCGCAGAAAAGACTGCCAAGGGTCTTTCCCAGATAGATGGCCTTCTTTTTGAACAGGCTGATGTGCTTTCACTTATAGGACAGTCACAGAGGGTCTTATCAGAGATAGCTGACGGCGACAGCTCACTCTCCTCGCTTTCATCGACTCTTGATGACGCATATGATATTCTGGATGGATTCTCCCATGATATAAGAAAGGCAGCGGACGATCTGACATTCGAGCCGGAGGAATTCAGGCAGGTAAGCGAGAGACTGGACCTGATAAATGATCTGAAGGCCAAGTACGGCAGGACCATAGACGATATCAGGAAGACAAAGGAGGACGCCGACAGAAGACTAGAGCAGCTTCTGGATCATGAGGCATATATGAAGTCCCTTGAAAAAAGGATCGCAGACACAAAGGAGAGGCTTGAGAGTCTGTGCATAAAGGCGGAGGAGATCCGAAAAAAAGGAGCCGATGACCTGTCTTCTCAGGTGAAGAAATCGTTAAATAATCTTAACTTCTTAAAGGCTGACTTTTCGGTATCGCTTAAAAGAAAGGGATACTCACAGACAGGATTCAATGACGCAGAGTTCCTTATATCGACAAATCCTGGCGAGCCGGTGAAGCCGCTGTCACAGGTGGCCTCAGGAGGAGAAATGTCAAGAATAATGCTTGCAATAAAGACCGTACTTGCATCCTCATACGATACAGGCACTATGATATTTGATGAGATAGATACAGGTATAAGCGGACGTACAGCCTCGGCGGTGGCGCGTGAGCTTGATAAGGTCTCAAAGGGGCGCCAGGTCATCCTGATCACCCATCTTCCTCAGATAGCAGCTCTTTCAGACAGGCATTTCCTGATAGAGAAGTCGGCATCGGACGATTCGACGGTATCAAGTATCAGGGAGCTAAGAGAGGATGAGATCATAGACGAGCTGTCAAGGATGATAGGGGGAGACGTGATCACCGACGCAGTAAGGGAGAGCGCGAGGGAGCTAAGAGAGGCAAAGGTTAAATCTGTATAAATGTATTGCGGTTCATAGTCATTTTGGCTAAAATGTGGATGGGATAGAAAGTGAGGTTATAAAATGCCAGACAGGTATATTAAGGAACTAGTAAACTATGGTATCTCATCCGGACTTACGCCTGAGTGCGAGAGGATCTATACCACGAACCTCCTGCTAAGGGAAATGCATGTTGACAGCTATGATGATTCGGTAGAGACATTTGATGATGATCTCGAGACCATACTTGGTGGTCTTCTTGATGATGCAAGGAGCCGCGGGATAATAGGCGAGGGCACTACAGAGGGGGATCTGTTTGATACTGCCCTTATGAACACTCTTATTCCAAGACCATCGGAGGTTACGAGGATATTCTGGGATAAGTACAGCAGGTCAGCTTTGGATGCTACAGACTGGTTCTATGATTTTTCAAGAAAGACCAATTATATCAGGACCTATCGTGTCGCAAGGGATATGAAGTGGAAGACCTCCACTCCTTATGGGGACCTTGATATCACGATAAATCTCTCAAAGCCTGAAAAGGATCCAAAGGCAATAGCAGCAGCCAGGAACAATAAGAATGCATCATATCCGAAATGCCAGCTCTGTATGGAAAACGAGGGATATGCCGGTAGACTTGATCATCCCGCCAGAGAGAACCACAGGATCATACCTCTTACTATAAACGGCAGCAAGTGGGGCTTCCAGTATTCACCCTATGTATATTTCAATGAGCACTGCATTGTCTTCAACGGGCAGCATACCCCTATGAAGATAGACAGGGCGGCATTTGAGAAGCTGTTTGATTTCATTTCACAGTTTCCTCATTATTTCCTCGGATCAAATGCAGATCTTCCTATAGTCGGAGGGTCGATCCTCACCCATGATCATTTCCAGGGAGGACATTATACGTTTGCGATGGAAAAGGCAGAGTTTACAGATATGTTTACCGTGAATGGATACGAGGATGTGACAAGCGGTATCATAAAGTGGCCTCTGTCAGTGATCAGACTTCAGGGAAGGGACAGGAAGCGTGTCATAGATCTGGCTGACCATATCCTTAAGAGCTGGAGAGGCTATACGGACGAGTCTGCCTTTATCTTTGCTAAGACAGACGGAGAGCCTCATAATACCATCACTCCTATAGCCAGGAAGCATGGAGATATATATGAGCTCGATCTTGCGCTTAGGAATAATATCACCACAGAGGAGCATCCGCTTGGAGTATTTCATCCGCATGAGAAGCTCCATCATATCAAGAAAGAGAATATAGGACTTATCGAGGTGATGGGACTTGCAGTCCTTCCTTCAAGGCTTCAGAAGGAGATCTTCGTTGAGCTTGCAGATGCGCTTGTAGACCATAAGGATATAAGCTCTATAGAGGATCTAAAAAAGCATGCCGACTGGGTAAGAGAGTTTGCTCCTAAATATCCGCAGGGCTTTACCCGTGAAAATATAGACGGTATCCTGAAGGAGGAGATCGGACAGGTATTCCGTGAGGTTTTAGAGGATGCCGGAGTGTTCAAGCTGACAAAAGAAGGACACGAGGCCTTCCTCAGATTTGTGAATATATTATGATACAGGTACCACATCCTTTATGGATGTGGTATACTTTTGCGTGGAAAAATTGTCATGAAGGGATCTGATCCTTTCTACGGAGAATGGAGGAAATAATGCGTCATTGTATGAGCCCGCTCGATTTCTCGGTTGAGGAGATAGATGAGCTGATAGGACTTGCAGCGGATATAGAGGCTGATCCGGCCAAGTATGAGAAGGCCTGTGCCGGGAAAAGGCTTGCGACCTGCTTCTATGAGCCAAGCACCAGGACAAGACTTTCGTTTGAATCGGCAATGCTGCGTCTGGGCGGGGCTACCTTAGGCTTCGCGTCTGCAGATTCTTCATCTGCAGCAAAGGGCGAGAGCGTCTCGGATACTATAAGAGTCATTTCGGCATATGCTGATATCTGTGCTATGCGACATCCCAAGGAGGGCGCCCCGTTCGTTGCCGCCCAGAAGTCAGAGATTCCGGTGATAAATGCCGGTGACGGCGGTCATAATCACCCTACACAGACGCTTGCCGATCTCTCAACTATCCATTCACTTATAGGAAGACTGGATCATTTTACAATAGGACTCTGCGGCGATCTGAAGTTCGGACGTACAGTGCATTCACTTATAAGCGCACTGGTAAGATATAGTGGAGTCCGCTTCGTGCTCATCTCTCCTGAGGAGCTTAGGATCCCGTCCTATATCAGAGAGGACGTGCTCGTCAGATCCGGGGCTGCCTTCGAGGAGGTCGAGAGCCTTGATGACGCCATGCCTTCTCTTGACGTCCTTTATATGACAAGGGTCCAGAAAGAAAGATTCTTCAACGAGGAGGATTATGTCAGATTAAAGGACAGATATATACTTACCAGGGAGAAGATGAAGCTGGCTAAGGATTCGATGATAGTCCTCCATCCTCTTCCAAGGGTAAATGAAATAGCTGTGGATGTAGATGATGATCCGCGTGCCATGTATTTCACTCAGGCGAAGAAGGCAGTATTTATCAGGATGGCGCTTATACTTACCCTGCTCGGGATCCATGTGGACCCGAGTATACCACAGCCGGACAACAGATAAGGATCGGAGGAAAAAATGCTTAATATCAGCGGAATCCATGAGGGCTATGTACTAGATCATATCAAGGCCGGAATGAGCATGAAGATATATGACTATCTGAAGCTTGACGAGCTGGGAGAAGCGACAATAGCCATGATAATGAATGCAAGAAGCCAGAAAATGGGCCATAAGGATATAATAAAGATCGAATGCCCGCTAGGCTCTATAGACCTCGACATACTAGGCTATATAGATCATAACATAACGGTTGATGTGATAAAGGATGACCGTATCATAAAGAAGGAAAAGCTCTCCCTTCCAAAGCAGGTAGTAAATGTGATAAGGTGCAAGAATCCGCGCTGCATAACAAGCATAGAGCAGGGCATTGACCAGGTATTTGTGCTTGCAGATCAGGAGCACGAGATCTACCGCTGCAAGTACTGCGATGAGGCATATTCCGGCAAGTAAAGGATACGAAATATTACTCAAGGAGTTTTTAAGAAAAGTTTAATGGCAATTACAGGGGAATAGTATTATATTAGTGGAAAAGATGGTTATGTTGTAACGTGTAATACTCTGCTCCAGGGATGTGATACTATGTTCGGATATGTGATTGCAGACAGACAACAGATGTCTGACAAGGAAAAGGGAGAGTATAGATCATACTACTGCGGTCTTTGCAAGGAGATACAGCGAATAGCCGGTCTTAGGGGTTCTGCTGTATTAAGCTATGACTGCACCTTTCTATATCTGCTTCATTCTGGCCTTTATGAGCCGGAGAATACAGTATCGATGGAGAAGTGCAGCGTGCACCCTTTCAGGAAGCACAGGATATTAAGGAATCAGATAGCAGATTATGCAGCATCGATGAATATCCTTCTCGGATACTATAATCTGCTGGATGATTACAGGGACCTGCATGATCTGAAGAAGAAAACGCTTGCGGATTATCTCGGCAGATATATGGATGATATCAGAGCCAGATATCCAAGACAGTGTGAGGCAGTAGAGAAGAATATCGAGCTGATCACCCAGGCTGAGATCCGCCATGAGGAGAATATCGATATTGCCGCTGGCAAGACCGGGCAGATGCTTGCCGAGATCTTTGCCATGAGGGAGGACGAGTGGCAGAATATTTTAAGGAATATGGGATTTTATCTTGGGAAGTTCGTCTATGTGCTCGATGCCTATCTGGATATCGAGAAGGATGAGAAGACCGGGAACTATAATCCGCTGATCCAGAAGAAGAAAAGCGATCCCAAGGGCTTCTGCGATTATATTGAGATGTCGCTTACATCGATGATGTCTGAGACCGCCAGATCCTTTGAGAAGCTGCCGATTGTAGAGGATGCCCCCATACTGCGAAATATTCTTTATTCAGGTGTATGGACGTCATTCAGGGCACACAGATACAGATACAGAAAGAAGCTTGAAGAAAAAAAGAGGGAGGAAGGTTTTGGATCCGTACAAGGTGCTAGGCGTACCGTATGATGCTACAGACGACCAGATCAAGAAGGCCTACAGGCTTTTAGCCAGGAAGTATCATCCTGACGCCAATATGGACAACCCCAATAAGGCTGATACAACTGCTAAGTTCGAGCAGATCCAGAGAGCCTATGACGAAATAATGAGAAGAAGGCAGGATGGGAGCGACAGTTATGTCTACGGCGACGGCCAGCAGTGGAATGAAGGCCCGGATCGTGGCTTCGGTGATCAGGATTTTGACTACGGCAGATACAATGATTCCTTTGGACAGGGCGGATACGATAATGACCGCAATGGCCGGGGAGGCTTTGATTCCGGCTGGTATCAGAGACAGACAAAACGATACGGATATGATAATTTTGATCCTGCCGATTTCTGTCTCACCTGGCTTCCATGTTGCTTCTGTTATTTTCCATGCTGTTAGTAGTGTTTTATGAATGAAAAGGAATTAAACGAGCTAAGTAAAGCCCGTATTTTTAAAAGAATAAGCAATGCCGAGATAGAATCCCTTATGGACTGTATACAGGGAAGGATCAGGACATACAGCAGGAACAGCTATGTTTTTTCGGCAGGCGATGAGATAAGGGAGATCGGTATCGTGATGGAGGGACAGCTCGAGGTACTGAATACCGATTACTGGGGCAATGACGCTGTGATCAACCTTATAGGCCCGGGAGAGATATTCGGAGAGGCCTATGCCTCCGATGATTCGGAGCCGCTGCCGAATGATATCAAGGCTCTTAAGGATTCAAAGGTCCTGTTCATGAATATGACAAGGATACTTACCACCTGCCAGAAATCCTGCTCATTTCATAATCAGCTGATCCAGAATCTCTATATGATAGCGACCAGACGAAACCGCTATATGAACAGGAAGATAAGTCATATGAGCAAGCGGACGACAAGAGAGAAGCTTCTGGCTTATCTATCGGACGAGGCCAGGATGCAGGGAAGCAGGCATTTCATGATCCCGTTTGACAGACAGCAGCTCGCTGATTACCTGTCGGTCGAGAGGAGCGCTATGAGCGCCGAGCTGTCAAGGATGCAGAAGGACGGACTTATTTCTTTCCATAAGAATGAATTTACTCTCAGATGAAAAAGAGGATCAGTCTCTTTTTCATCTTTTTTCATTTGGAGAAATAGAGTATAATTGACAGGATTGGAGGAAGCTATTATGACAAAGAAATTAAGCGCTCTGATAGAGGACGCAGGTTATACAGTAAGCAGGGGACCTCTTCAGGCAGATATTACTTCACTTGTATATGATTCAAGAAAGTCAGTAGCGGGAAGCCTTTTTGTAGCCATGCCAGGAGCCAAGGCCGATGGGACTGCATATATACCTCAGGCCGTCGAAAACGGTGCTGTTGCAGTGGTGGCAGAAAAGGAGGTCGATCTGCCTGAGGGAGTTTCTCTCATTCTTGCGGATGATTCAAGAGAGGCTCTTGCAAGGCTTTCAGCAGCCTGGTTTTCTCATCCGGCAGACAAGATAAAGGTGATCGGTATCACCGGGACCAAGGGTAAGACCACGACCACCTATATGATAAAGTCCATTCTCGAGAATGCCGGCAGGAAGGTTGGACTTATCGGGACCATTGAGGCCATTATCGGAGATAAGCATATACCATCCCTTAACACTACACCTGAGAGCTATATAGTACAGGAGTATCTGTCCCAGATGGTAGATAAGGGAATAGAGATCGCTGTAATGGAAGTAAGCTCACAGGCACTGAAGCTTCACAGGGTAAGCGGGATGACCTTTGAGATAGGTATCTTTACAAATATATCTCCGGACCACATAGGGCCTGCCGAGCATAAGGATTTCGCAGAATACCTGTATTGCAAAAGCCTGCTTTTCAGACAGTGCAGACACGGGATCTTCAATGCAGATGATAAGGAGCTTGAGGAAATATTAAAGGGACATACCTGCACGGTAAATACCTATGCTATCGAAAATGACGCTGATTTTAAGGCGGAGGATATAAGGCTTGTCCACAGGCCAGGCTATCTGGGAGTAGACTACAGGGTTAGCGGCAGGGAAAATTTCCCTGTGACTATAGATGTACCCGGAAGGTTTTCGGTCTATAATTCCCTTTGTGCCATCGCGGTCTGCCATTTCTTTGGCGTGGAGGCGTCTGCAATGCAGAAGGCCTTGAAGGCAGCAAGAGTAAAGGGAAGGATCGAAATGATCCATGTATCAGATGATTTCGCACTGATGATAGACTATGCCCATAATGCAATGGCGCTTGAAAGCCTGCTTTCGACTATACGTGAATATAATCCGGGAAGGATAGTGACTGTATTCGGCTGTGGCGGAAACCGTTCAAAGCTCAGGAGATATGAGATGGGGGAGGTCTCAGGGAGACTTAGTGATTTCACGATCATAACGTCAGACAATCCGCGCTTTGAAAAGCCTCTTGACATAATAAAGGATATAGAGACAGGTATAAAAAAGACAGACGGCAAATATATAGAGATCCCTGACAGGAAGGAAGCCATCAGATATGCCATAGAAAACGGGCAGAAGGGCGATGTGATAATCCTTGCTGGAAAGGGCCATGAGGACTATCAGGAGATAAAGGGAGTAAAGCATCCTATGGATGAGAGAGTCCTGATAAAAGAGGTGCTAGAGGAACTTAAGGGCTGATGTATGCACAGGTTTATCTGAAGATCGGAGTGACGAAGCTTGACCGGCCCTTTACCTACAGGATCCCGGATGAGCTTATCGGGGCAGTAGTTCCGGGCTGTGAGGTAAGGGTGCCATTTGCCTCAAGGAAGCTTAGAGGCTTCGTCATATCGGTAGACGATAAGACCGATATCGACCAGTCTTCAATAAAGGATATCATATCAGCAAAGCCATTTGATCCAGGCTCAGACGGAGCTCTTTTTGCTCTTGCGGGATTTGTGCACGAAAGATATGGTGGTACACTGGGGCAGGCCCTGTCAACGGTTTTCCCTCAGGCTGCAAAGGCAAAGGGCAGGAAGGAAAAGCCGCTTAAGAATCCCTTCGAGGGACTTGATCTCCCGGAGAAAGGACCTGTGATAGAGCTTAATCCTGAGCAGAAAAGAGTGATCGATACATTTTCGGCTGACAGGGATAAGGGAAAAAGCCCTGTCTATCTTCTTAAGGGAGTGACAGGCAGCGGAAAGACGATCTGCTATATCAGGATGATAGAAAAGGTCATATCAGAGGGAAAGCAGGCCATAGTCCTGATACCTGAGATAGCACTTACCTTGCAGAATATCATGAGGTTTTACAGCTGCTTTGGAGAGAAGGTCTCAGCCATTAATTCAAGGATGACGCCGGCGATGAGAAGGGATCAGTTCATCCGGGCCAGACGTGGGGAGATTTCTGTTATGATAGGGCCGAGAAGCGCTCTTTTTACTCCGTTCGGGAAGCTTGGTCTGATCATAGTCGATGAGGAGCATGAGACAAGCTACAATAGCGAGAATCCTCCTAAATATCACGGAGTCGATGTGGCTGTGGAAAGAGGAAGGATAGAAAATGCCTCTGTAGTCTTAGGATCTGCAAGCCCTTCTGTCGCTTCCTATTATCATGCAAAAAAGGGCGATTATAAGCTTCTCTCACTTGAGAAGAGGGCCAATTCTGCCAGCATGCCAAGGGTAAGTATAGTGGACATGAGACAGGAGCTGAAAAACGGCAACAGATCCATGCTCAGTCAGGCTCTTTTTGATGGGATAAAGGAAAGGCTTTCGCGCCACGAGCAGACCATGCTCTTTATCAACAGGAGAGGAGTGGCCGGAACCGTATCTTGCAGAGAATGCGGTCAAGTGATAAAATGCTCTCATTGCGATGTCCCGATGTCGCTTCATAAAGACGGATATCTCTACTGCCATTACTGTGGTAACAGGATCCCTTTCAGGGGGGAATGTCCCTCCTGTCATTCAAGGCTTATCGGGACCATGAGGGCTGGCACCGAAAGGATAGAAAGTGAGATCATAAGGAGTTTCCCCGGAGTCAGGACACTCAGGATGGATGCTGATACAACAAAAAGCAGGGACAGCTACAGCCATATCCTTAAGGCATTTAAGGACAGGAAGGCTGATGTGCTGATAGGTACCCAGATGATAGTAAAGGGGCATGATTTCCCAGGCGTTACGCTGATGGGGATCCTGGCTGCTGACCTATCACTCAATGTTGCAGACTACAGGGCCAGTGAAAGGACCTATGATCTGCTGCTTCAGGCGTGTGGCAGGAGCGGCAGGGGAGAGAACCCGGGAGAGGCTATCATACAGACATATCAGCCGGACAACTATGCGATAGAGGCGGCGTCACGAGGAGACTACACGGCCTTCTATGAGAAGGAGGCTGCCTTCAGATCCATGATGGATTATCCTCCGTTCGGTCATATGCTTTCGGTCCTTATAACCTCATATGATGAGGACAGGTGCAGGCAGATGGGAGATTATCTGAAGGCGGAGATTCTTGCTTCTGATGAGGGGATCTTTATCTCGGGACCCGCCCCCTCGTCAATTACGAGGATAAAGGATCAGTACCGTTACGAGCTTTTGCTAAAGGATGCCTCGATCAGCCGGCTGTGTCAGGCCAGAAAGACAGCTGATCGGGCTGTACTTTTTAATAGGGCGCCAAAGGGCGCTGATATATGGTATGATTTTACTTAGGAAAGGATGATATTGATGGCGCTTAGAGAGATTAGGATAGATGGAGATCCGGTGCTTGAGAAGGTTTGCAAGCCAGTGAAGGAGATGACTCCGAGACTTGAGGAGCTTGTGGATGATATGCTTGAGACGATGTACGATGCCAACGGAGTGGGACTTGCTGCTCCTCAGGTCGGAGTGCTAAGACGCATAGTGGTTATTGATGTCGGAGATGGCCCGTACGTTCTGGTGAATCCAGAAATAATCGAGAAGGATGGAGAACAGACAGGACAGGAGGGCTGTCTTTCGGTTCCTGGAAAGTACGGCATTGTTACGCGTCCTATGCATGTAAGGGCAAAGGCTCTTGACAAGGATATGAAGGAATACAAGATAGATGCAGAGGGACTTTTTGCAAGGGCAGTCTGCCATGAGCTCGATCATCTCGATGGAAAGATGTATACAGAGCTTGTGGAGGACGGTCTCCACAGCTATGATGATGAACCTGAAGAGGAAGAAAACGAATGAACGTGATCTTTATGGGAACTCCTGATTTCGCAGTTCCCGTGCTGGAAGCCATAAAAGAGGCAGGACATAATGTGAGGCTGGTAGTCACCCAGCCTGACAAGCCTAAGGGCAGAGGGAAAAAGGTAGCCTGTTCTCCGGTAAAGGAATGGGCACTTCATCAGAATATCCCTGTTTACCAGCCAGAGAGGATCAGGAATCCCGAGGCTATAGAGATGATCACAACGATACCGGCTGATGTATGCGTTGTGGCTGCATTCGGTCAGATCCTTCCAAGGGAAATCCTTGATCATCCAAAGTATGGCTGTGTCAATGTCCATGCCTCCCTACTGCCTAAGTACAGAGGGGCTGCTCCTATACAATGGGCCATTCTTAACGGAGATGAATATACTGGAGTCACTACTATGCAGATGGGGCCTGGACTTGATGACGGGGATATACTTCTGCAGGCAAGGGTTGACATAGCGCCCGATGAGACAGGCGGAAGCCTGTTTGACAAGCTCTCCCATATAGGAGCAGATCTGCTTGTAGAGACGCTTGCCGGACTCGCACAAGGTATAATAATACCCAGACCTCAGGATGAGAAAAAGGCCTCCCATGTCGGCATGATAAGAAAGGACATGGGAAAACTGGACTTTACGGTTCCGGCTGCTACGCTTGAAAGACATGTCAGAGGCCTCTATCCATGGCCGGGGACCTATACCTATCTCGCTGGCAAAAGCCTTAAGGTATACAGAGCATCATATATAGCTGAGGAGGATCTTTCCGGAAAGGGAAATGCAGCTGTAGGAGAAGTGATAGATACGGATCAGGATGGAGAGGGAAGCATTGCTGTCCGCTGTCAGAACGGAGCGCTTGCCCTGCATGAGATCCAGCTGGAGGGAAAGAAAAGGATGTCAGTATCAGCCTTCCTGAACGGACATCCGATCGAGGAAGGAACTATACTAGGCTGAAATAGATATTGCCCGGGAGAGGCTGCTGTGTTATAATATCTCCGCCTTAAGCAGCAGGTGCCGGAGGTCTTTGATGCGGATATCCCATTCTGCTGACAGGATTCCCCGGTGAAAAGGGAAGTCGGGTGAAAGTCCCGCGCGATCCCGTCACTGTAATAAGAATAAAGGCCATATGCCACTGGAACTGGTCCGGGAAGGCGGCTTTTTCTGTGTAATTCTTTGAGCCAGGAGACCTGCCTGCTGTATAAGCAAAGCTATAACACGATGTATGTTTATTTGCGAAAGGAGAAACACAGCAATGAGAAAGAGAATTCTCACTCTTCTTGCCGCCGTTTCAATGACCTTTACGACAGCCTTTACGGCTGGTGCTCCTGTATATGGTCAGACGGTAAAGAAAACAGTAAAGACAGGGAAGAAAACGAAGCTTTCAGCAAAGCAGAAAAAAGCAGCCTCTGACAGGAAGGCAGCAGACAGGGTTCAGGCTCTTATAGACAAGATCTATGTCCAGAATGAGACGAAGACAACCGATGCTGATTGCAGAAAGGCAAGGCTTGAATGGGACAAGCTTACAAAGGCGCAGAAAAAGCTGGTAGATGATTATGACTATTTCGGAAGGGATACAGGAGACGCAGCCTGTGATAATCCTCTGAACTGGAACCATATCGGTAAAAACGAGATACTTGTCGTATCATTTGGCACTTCATTTAATGACAGCCGCGAGAAGGATATAGGAGGAGTAGAAAGAGCTCTTTCAGACGCATATTCATCCAAGGGATGGTCAATTCGCCGTGCATTTACCTCACAGATAATCATAAATCATATAAATGCAAGGGATAATGAGAAGATCGATAATGTAGATAAGGCACTTTCCAGGGCAGTTTCCAATGGAGTGAAAAATCTCGTGATCCAGCCTACGCATCTGATGCATGGAAAGGAGTATGATGAGCTTAAGGCAGAGGTGGAGACCTATGCTGATAAGTTTGACCATATAATCTTTTCTGAGCCTCTTCTCGGAGAGGTCGGGACCGATTCGTCCTCAGTAAATGCAGACAAGGAGAAGGTAGCAAAGGCCGTTACAGCTGATGCTGTAAGGACAGCGGGGTTTGCTTCACTTGACGAGAGTGCAAAAGCAGGTACAGCCTTTGTATTCATGGGCCACGGAACTTCTCATCAGGCAAATATCACCTATGATCAGATGCAGACTCAGATGAAGGAGCTTGGATATAAGAATGTCTTTATCGGTACAGTCGAGGGTAAGCCGGCTGATACAGCCTGCAAGGAAGTCATAAATAAGGTAAAGGCAGCAGGCTATAGTAAGGTGGTACTTCGTCCTCTTATGGTAGTAGCCGGAGATCATGCCAACAACGATATGGCAGGATCTGATAAGGATTCATGGAAGAGTCAGTTCGCTAATGCATTTGGTAAGAAGAATATAAGCACACAGATAGCCGGACTCGGAAGGATCCCAGAGATAGAGAGCATATATAAGGATCATCTGGATGCAGCCCTTGCAGCAGAAAAGGGATTTTCTGTAAATGCAGCTACAGGCTCATCAATCTCTGTATTAAGCTCACAGGTGCTTGCAACTAAGAGGGGCCTTAAGGATGGCAGCTATAAGGTGGATTTCACTACGGATCTTCCTAGTATGTTTTATATGAATACAGCTTATAAAAAGGCTAAGCTTACCGTTAAGAACGGTAAGATGACTGCCTTCGTTCCACTTGCTTCGACCGGGATCGATAAGCTCTATGTCGGCTCTGTTTCCGGAGCAAAAAAGTCAGGAGCAAAATACTGCAAGAGGAAGACTGTGACGGTAAAGGACTCTGATGGAAAGAAGAGCAAAGTCTATGCCTTTTATATACCTGTAAAGCAGCTCGGAAAGGAGTTCACCGTTTCCATCCACGGAAAGAAGAGCGGAAAGTGGTATGCTCATCAGGTAAAGATCAGCCGTTGAGAAAACGCATGAAATTATCGGGAAGAGTTATTTTATTATACATGGTCTGATATTGCTCAGACGAGAATTCAGTTATATAATTTTTTGTATAATTTTTCTGGAAGCCGTGTGACCATAACAGGTCCACGGCTTTATTGTATGCAAGAGCAGCCTCCTCAGGAGTCTTGAAGGTCCCAAGGGAATAGTATCCGCGTATATGGATCCTGGCCTCGAAGCCTGCAAGCCTAAGCCCCTCTACAGCTCTTACCCCGGTGTAGGGGTTTTTTACTATTATATTTTCATAGCGCAGATCATATGGGTCGCCGTTGGCAAAATCATAGTCGGTGCCGGCGACTGCGTAGCTTCTGATACCATATCGCTGGAAAAGTGAATACTGACTGCCGTAATCATTTACATAGAGATGGCCGTCATGCACAAGGATCCGGTGAGTGGAATAATAGAAGAGATCGTCATTATCAAATTTATATATTCCCATTCCTTGAAGGAAATACAGGAAATATCCGTTCATCAGGTAGATAGGGGTCTTGAAATAGACTCCCCTGTCCCTGTGATTGATGATCGATACTGCCTTGTCTGCGGAAATATGATGGAGACGGCTGGCGAAATTCCAGATGGTGACAGAGGGGTCATCATAGAATCTCAGAGCCTCGTCAAGAGAGGCCTCTGCTTCACTTAGAGACCTGTAGCTTCCTATGGATATGTGCTTTTTTTCGTGATAGAAGCTGACACGGTAGCTCGGTGAGCCGTCCCTGCGCTTTGTCTTGTAAATTCCGTAGGCCATAGCCATATTTTAACATAAAAAAAGAAATATGAACATATTTCGAATAAACTGTGTAAGAAATTTATATCTTTTTATGGTATAGTAGTGAGGTAAAGACTCTAAATAAGGATGATCACAGATGAAGATAAATGCGGCTATGATCGTAAGGAATGAGGCAGACAGGATTAAGAGGTGTCTTCTGGCTGCCGGACCTTTTTTTGACAGGATAATAGTTGTGGATACAGGCTCAGTAGATGACACCTGCGACATTGCATCATCATTTGAGAATACCAGCCTCTACCACTTTGACTGGGTAGATGATTTTTCTGCGGCCAGGAATTTTTTGCTTCAGAGATCTGAGGATTGGGGGGCGGATTATTCTCTGGTGCTTGATGCTGATGAATATCTGAGAAAGCCGGAGGAGGATATAAGGCTTTTTATCGAGCAGGCAGAGAAAAAATATGCCGGCAGATGGGCAGGGTATCTGACAAGATACGACAGCTTTCGCAATGAGGAGGGCAACATCGACATATCAAGGACCAGGATAACAAGGCTTCTTCCGCGAGGAGTAAGATACAGCGGTATCATACATGAGCAGCCGGTTTTTGACGGGATAAAGATATATACTCCGTTTGAGGCGGATCATGACGGGTATCTCGATACAGACAAGGGCAGACGTGATCTGCCCTATCTGTTAAAAGCTATAAAAGAGGATCCGTCTGATCCCTATCTCTACTATCAGGCGGGAGCGGCATATAAGAGTGAGAAGGATAAGGAGCAGGCAGTCAGATATCTGGGCAGCTTCTATCAGATGATAGCCGGTATTCCTTCGGCCTTTGAGACTGATTATGTAAGAGACGGCGTGATAAGATATCTGTATGCGCTTATGGATCTGAATACGGAGGAGTCCATGACAAGGGCGCTTTCTGTGACAGAGGCAGTGAAAGGGTACTATAAGGACAATAGCGACTACTGGTTTTTCTGCGGGGTTTTCTATATGAAGCTCGCACTTTTTGATACCAGAAGATACATGTCCTATGTACCTATGATAGAGGGCTGCTATAAGAGATGCATAGAGATAGGGGAGGATAAGAGGACAATGACAGTGCGTGGGACTGGCTCATTCAAGGCCTACCATAATCTGGGACTTTATTACCAGCTTACAGGAGACGAAAAAAGGGCCCGGGAATGTTTTAAGAAGGAAAAGGAGGCCGGGATTGACTTTTAAGATTTCCTTATTTATTATAAAAACAGTTGTAAAGGCGGGGAATGATTTATAAAAGGTTTTATTTATGAGAGATAATGATAAAAAAGGACTTGACCAGTATATTGCAGAGAATATAGATCGGGCTATAGAAAACGGCTGGATACAGGTTTACTATCAGCCTGTAGTAAGAGCCCTTACAGGGAAGCTGTCAAGCGTAGAGGCGCTGACCAGATGGATAGAGCCGGTCCGTGGGGTCATTTCTCCCGGGGTCTTTATTCCTGTACTTGAAAAGACAAGGCAGATCCAGAAGCTGGATCTGTTTGTGATAGATCAGGTCGCAAGGATGATCCGTGACAGGAGCGACAAGGGTGAAAGCATAGTACCTGTTTCCTTCAACCTGAGCAGGGTGGACTTTGCTGAGTCAGATCCATATCAGGTGACAGAGGATTGTGTGAAGAAGTACGGGATCAACAGGCGGCTTCTGAAGGTCGAGATCACAGAGAGTACACTGATATCAGATCCTGACAAGCTGCATTCCATGTTCGGGCTTTTCCATGATCAGGGCTATGATATCTGGATGGATGATTTCGGAAGCGGCTATTCTACTCTCAATGTGCTAAAGGACTACAGCTTCGATGAGATAAAGATCGACATGGCCTTTCTTCGCGGATTCAATGAGCGCGGGAAGAATATAGTGGCCTCGATAGTCCGTATGGCCAAGTCGCTTCAGATCCATACTCTTACAGAGGGAGCCGAGACCAGGGAGCAGGTGGACTTCTTAAAGAAGATTGGCTGTGAGAAGATCCAGGGATATTTCTACGGGGCACCGATGCCTTACGATGTCCTGTTGCAGCACTGTGCTGACTTCGGTCTGGAGGCAGAGACAGCTGATGAGGCCTATCTCTATGATGTGGCAGGAAGCGTCGATTTCTTAAGTGAGGAGCCTGTCATCCTGCTTGAGGAGAAAAAAGGCAATTTAAGCATAGCTTATTTTAATGACAGGTCCAGACAGCCGATCGCCGAGATAGCCAGGTCTATGGGACTGCCTGAGGACAGCCGAGATGTATTCTCGTTTGATAAGAGGCTAAGTGACAGGATGGCTGCCCTGCTCGATACTGCAAAGAGAAGCGAAAAGGACGAGGTATTCAATCTCGTCTACAGCGGTCAGTACTACAGGCTCCATATCAGGACACTGGCCGGGGTGAACGATCATTACATGCATCTCCTCTCTATGTATAATATCACTTATGATATCACTCAGAAGGAGAAGCGGCACTTCAACGATCTTTTAAGGGAGACAACACAGATATATTCCAGGGTATATCTGGTGAATCCAAAGGAGGATACGGTCGAGGTAGTAGAGACGGATTCGTCGGATGAGAAGGCCGGAGATATATATTTCAAGATCAGACAGAGGTTTAACGAGCTGGCAGACACTATAGTCGACAAGAGTGACAGGGACAGGTTCATAGAATTTTTCTCGCCTGTAAATATCAAAAAGACTCTTAAAAGGGTGGGCGACAATCATACCGGAGAATGCTTTAAGGTCAGGAAATATGACGGCACCTTTCGCTGGGACGAGTTCGATGTGCTCGGCCTTCGCGGCGGAGACTCCGGAGAATATCTGGTGCTGCAGAGGAAATCTATTCTAAATGATTCTGTCGACCCTGTCGGGGTTATCAACCGGATTGATGATACATTTAAGCTGTCAGGAAGCCATAAGCCGGAGATCTTTGATGAGATAGCGACCTGGAAAAGTATTACTGAGAATTCAAGGATCAAGTTTTTCTGGAAGGATGATAACCGCCGTTTCAGGGGGGTGAGCCAGTCATTCCTCGACTATTACGGCATTGCAAATGCCGATGATATTCTGGGCAAGACAGATGACGAGATCGGCTGGCACGTGGATGATGAGCCGTACAGAGATGATGAGCTTGCTGTCATAAGGCATGGTAAGCGTATAATCGATTCAATAGGACACACAGTGGTAAATGGTGAGGTCAGGCTGATCTCTGCAAGCAAGTTCCCGGTCTATAGGGCGGACCGGATAGTGGGTCTTGTCGGATATTTTCATCAGATAAATGACAGTACCGATATGGGAGACGGGACAGAGATCTTCTCGGATCAGGTCACTTCGCTTATGAATTCGCGAGGCGTCCTTCTGTCCCTTGTGAATTTCTATGACAACTACAGACGCCATAAGGAAAGGTTTTCAGCAGCTCTTATCGATATAGTGGACAACAGCTGGGACAGACATAAGGATTCGGAAAACTATAAGCAGAAATACTACCGCTTCCTCTCTGAGCAGCTTAGGACAACCTTCTCCAGATCCTATGTATGCGGAAGGGTGGATGCATCCAGATTCATCGTGATCTCCAAGGAGGAGCCGGCTGAGGTAAGAAAGAAGGTCTTCGCGCTCTACTCAAGGCTTTCGGATACAAAGCTTATAGCAGATCTGCCTGCAGAGCTTCAGATGACATATTCTATGGTCGATTCCACCGAAGGATATCGACCTGAGGAGTATCTGTCGGTGCTCGAAAGGAGGAGGGCCGGTGAGTCTGCAATGGAGACTACAGCAGGTGCGGACAGGATCGTAGTCACTTCCGATCAGATGGAAGGTGTAGACGAGAGGATATACTTTGCAGATTTGAACACCTATGAGCTTTTGTATATGAACAAGGCTCTGAAGAGAGATCTGGGTCTTCCGGACAATTTTGAATACAAAGGACTCAAGTGCTATCAGGTGATCCACCATTATGACCATATCTGTGATCACTGCTCAAACCCAATGCTGGACGTCGGCAGATTTGTAAGCCGCAGCTATCATAATCAGGTCAGCGGACAGGACTATCTGATGAGGGATACGATCCTTGTCTACGGTGACAGTAAGGTAAAGGCATCATTCGCCTTCTCTCTGACTGACAATATGAGACAGGCTGAGATGGTAAACAATGTCCTTCACAGGCGTATAAGGGTAAATGATCTGATAAGTCAGGCCTTCGAGGAGGAAAGCTCTGACAAGGCACTTGACCGTATCCTTTTCGGAGTGGGTCAGGAGTTAAGAGCTGACAGAGCCTATATCTTCGAACAGTTTGATGACTATCTGGTCAACACCTATGAATGGGTGGCCGAGGGAGTCAGCAGACAAAAGGACAATCTGAATCATGTGCCTATTGCAGATGCATCGCCATTCTACGACGCATTTGATATGAACAGTACATTCGTTATCGAGGATGCCGAGGAATATCGCGGAACTCCTTTGTATGAATGGCTGAAGCCGCAGGATATACATTCGCTCATTGAGGTGCCGCTCAAGATGAAGGGCAAGATGATAGGCTTTATAGGAATAGATAATCCTGATCCGTCGATCATAGGTACATCCGAAAGCATCCTTTTAAGCCTGTCAAGATTTGTCTCGGTGCTGATCAGATCGAGGAATACTATGAGCTATCTGGATGAGCTCGGACAGAGGGATTTCCTTACCAATGTGATGAACAGGAGAGCCTTAAAGACAGCGGTAGCTGGAATAGACAGGAACAGGCCTCTGATATTTGTCTATGCCGACCTCAATCATCTGAAGGAGATAAATGATAATGAGGGGCATGACAGCGGAGATGAGCTGATCAGATCAGCTGCAAATATCATGGCCTCCTATGCCGGCAATGACAGGGTATTCCGCCTTGGCGGTGATGAGTTCGTGGTCGTTATAGAGCTTAATAATATACTGCAGGCTGATCAGGTGATGCGGGCGCTCAGGCAGAACTTTGAAAAGGAAAGTATAAGCGTTGCCTTAGGCTGCGCGCTCCGTACCTCGCCTGACGACAATATAGATGATATCTTAAGAGAAGCTGACGAGCATATGTATGCAAATAAGGTAAAGATGCACAATCGCGATGCCGGAAAGTGACCTACAAAAGAGTGGTTTTGTCCATCAGACTGACAAAACCACCTTTTTGTTTATGGACAAAAGATGGGCATGATATTAGAATCTTTAACGAAATTAATAAAATCCATGTATTTTAAGATATAAAACATTAATAAGGACAGGAGGAATTACCAATGGGACTTAAGGAGCTTTCCCATGCTGCAGAGAGAAAGGCTTTCGAGACAGCTATAGACGGATTTTTAAAGCATATCAAGAAAAAGGATTATGCTGACAGAGGAGCTACATATGCCAAGCTCGTTGATGCGGCAGGAACCTTCTGGAAGGATGCGAACAAGGATACACTTGCAGCTGCCAAGAAGGCAGTCATGGATCCGAATAACCGCTGGATGAAATTCATCAACAGAGTAATCGACGAGACTGATCCTCACTATGCCAAGACAATGCTTCTTAATCTCGGATACGAAGCATTTTTCCGTGGAACCAAGACGATCAGAGCCAACCGTGAGAAGTATCACTGCAATATCCCATGGCTCATCCTCTTTGATCCTACGATGGCATGTAATATGCATTGCGTAGGATGCTGGTCAGGTACCTATGGCCACAAGGCAAATCTGACATTCGAGCAGATGGATAAGATCGTCACTCAGGGTAAGGAACTCGGAGCATATCTGTATATGATGACAGGCGGAGAACCTACCGTTCGTATGAAGGATATTTTCCGTCTGGCAGAGAAGCACAATGACTGCTTCTTCGGACTATATTCCAATTCTACCCTGATCACAGATGAGCTTGCCGAGAAGGTAAGACAGCTTGGCAATATCACCTTCATGCTTTCTCTCGAGGGAACTCCAGATACCAACGATGAGCGTCGTGGAAACGGACACTATGCCAAGGTTATGGAGGCTATGGATATCCTTCGTAAGCATGGTATTGTATTCGGTACTTCAGTATGCTATACAAGAGAAAATATCGAGGCAGTTACAAGCGATGATTTCTTCCATCTGCTTGAGAATAAAGGTGCCAGATTCGGCTTCTACTTCCACTTCATGCCAGTAGGGAACAATGCTGTACCAGAGCTTATGCCTACAGTAGAGCAGAGGAAGTACATAATTGACCGTATCCGCTATGTCAGAAGTGACAAGTGCGATTTCTCATTCTTCCCTATGGATTTCCAGAACGACGGAGAGTACGTAGGCGGATGTATTGCCGGAGGAAGGAACTACTTCCATATCAATTCAAACGGTGATGCTGAGCCATGCGTGTTCATCCATTTCTCGGATTCGAATATAAACGACAAGTCTATACTTGAGATCCTGCAGAGCCCTCTCTTCATGGAGTATCATAAGGGACAGCCTTTCAACAGGAACCAGCTTCGTCCATGCCCTATGCTGGAGAACCCTACCCTTCTGCGCAAGATGGTGCATGATACAGGTGCCCAGCAGACAAACCTTGAGTCTCCGGAGAGTGTTGAGCATCTCTGCGAGAAGTGTGACGACTATGCAAGAGAATGGGCTCCGGTAGCCGAAGAGGTATGGAAGTCAGAGACCCATAAGAAAAAGTCATACGAGAATTACTCAGAGGAGCATGTGGCTCATCCTGAGCTTGCAGCCTTCCAGACAGAGGATGATGTGACAGATGAGTGCAGACAGCATCCTGAGCTTGCAGCATACCGTTCCTCACAGGTAGAGGAGGAAGCCCTGAGAAAGGATGCATGACCGAAAGCCTGTAGGTAAGAGCGAGTCGAAGACGAAGCTCGAACCACAGGCGAGGTCGTTCTTTGAGATTAATGAGAGCGAGCCATAGGCGAAGCTCGAATTTAGCGAAAAGAACTTCCTTGTAAGCGAGAACGAGTCGAAGACGAAGTTCGAGCTTAACGAAGACAGCTTCCTTGTTAGCGAAAGCAAGCCGCAGGCGCAGCTTGAGCTTAGCGAGCAGAACTTCCTTATAATACCTCCTGATTTCAGGAGGTCTTTTTTTTATGCCATAATTGTGATATCATAATAAGGAATATGTCACAACGGACATAAAGGAAGGAAATGATATGGCTCTTGAGACTACGGATCTGTTCAGACAGAATCTGTCCCGGGCATTGGGACTCCACCAGCTGACACCCGCGGAGATAAAGAAGGTCCAGGGGGTCGTTTATTCGATCGCAAAGGACATAGCAGAGCTCTGTGAGGAGAATGACATTCCATATATGCTAGGCGGAGGATCAGCGCTTGGGGCAGTAAGGCATCAGGGCTTCATACCCTGGGATGATGATCTGGATCTTAATGTATCAAGGAAGGATATAGACAGACTCTGCGATCTGATAGAGGAGAAGTACCCTGAGAAGTACTATGTCGAGGCACCGCTTAGGACACCGGGCTACTACAGCTCCTTTGCCCAGGTCCAGCTTAAGGGTACGACGTTTAGGGAGTACCTCTGGCAGGAAGACGGAAAGTGCGGTATCAAGGTCGACCTCTGGATCCTTGAGAATGTTTTCGATAATCCGCTTAAGCGCCGTATTCAGGGGATACTCTGTGACGGAGGCTCGCTTATTCTCTCCTGCATCAGGATGCATAAGGAAAAGAAAGCCTTTCTGCATCTGGCAGAAGGAAATAAAAGGGGACAGAGACTTATAAGGATAAAGGCCGCGATAGGAGCGCTTCCTTCGCTTACCCCATGGTGGTGGTACAGGAGAGTACAGCATTTTTACTCCATGTGCCATGATGATCATTCGAAATATGTTTCATTTCCTGCCGGAAGGAAGCATTTTTTCGGAGAGATGTATGAGAGGGAAAAATACTGCGATACTGAAAGGATGAAATTCGAGAATTCATATTTTCCGGTGACAAAGGACTATGACAATTATTTCCATGCCCTTTATCCGGGGGATTATATGCAGCTGCCGCCTGAGGAGAAACGTGAGCGGCATGTGCTTTATGAGCTGAAATTCAAGGAGGACGAAAGTTGACAAGGAAGAAGATCCTAATGAGGGCAGGGACCACAGTCCTTGAAAACCTCTACGCCACAAAAACCATATTTGATGATGCTATAGGCGGAAATGTAGGGAATCTGATCTATGCGAACAGTGTCTTGAGAGCCCTTATGACAGGTCAGGATGTAGAGATCGAGGCCGATCATTATTATGGTGAATTCGGGAAATACACTGATAGGGACGCTGAAAGAATAAACAGTGAGTATGAGGCCTATATCATTCCGTTTGCAGATGCATTCAGAAGCGACTTCATAAGATCTATGAAGCGACTGACATCCTTCATAAAGAAGCTTACCATACCGGTAGTGATAGTCGGAGTCGGAGTATCATCAGGCAGTCAGGGCAATATAATGAATCCTCTGCCGCAGGATGATGCTGTAAGGGAACTTGTTTCGGAGGTCCTTAAGCACTCTGCAATCGTCGGGGTAAGAGGTGAGTCGACCTACAGATATCTTACCGAAAAACTAGGCTTCCCAGAGGATTCGGTTACAGTTATTGGATGTCCGTCTATGTATACCTTTGGCCCTGATCTTACTCTTAAAAAAGAGGCTGATCTGAAACCGGAGTCAAGGATAATCATCACGGACACGAGATACAGTTCTCCGGGAGAATATATAGGAGATGAGATCCAGAAATTCCTTATCGGTGTTTCCGAGGAGTATCCGGACTTTACCTTTATCCCGCAGCTTGTCAGAGAGCTGAAGGAAATATATATAGGAGCTCCGTACAGCAGGGATAAGTCCATACTCTATCCTGGAGATTTGGATGCAGAGCTGTTTAAGGATGGAAGGGCGAAGTTTTTCCTTAACGTTCCGACCTGGCTTGATTTTGCTTCAGAGGCGGATTTCGCTGTGGGACCGCGGATCCATGGAAGTATAGCTCCTGTGCTTGCCGGGACGCCGTCACTTGCAATAGTAAAGGACATCAGGATGAAGGAGCTTGTCACATATCATCATCTGGCTCATGTGGATATAAGTGAGGTTCATGCGGATTCCAGACTTGCTGATCTGATCGAGGGAAAGGATTTTCATGAATTCGAGAAATATCAGGAAGAGAATTTCATCCACTATCTTGATTTCCTCCATAAGAATGGACTTTCGACTATCTATGATAAGGATATCCATATAAAGGAGGCTCCTCTTGATAAAAGGCTTGAAGGATTGAAGCTTTATGGAGCCGTGACTCCGTTTTCTACGGCCTCGCACAAGGAAAGACTTCGTCGTGAGGGTGAATATTTTTCTCGTGAGGAAGCTACGATTAAGGAGCTTAAGGACAGGATAAATGAGAAAAACCGCATAATAAGCGGACTTCACAGGTCTCTTGAGGAAGCAGAGAAGAAAAGCTTGTTTGAAAGCTTCAGGAAGATCAGGCATCGTCTTAAGAAAAATAGTATTTGAAGCGTAAGAATTGGTGTTTACAAGGCTTAGCTTATCATTTATAATAATCAGATATTTTTGTAAAGCATAAGTAAAGGAAAGATAAAATGAAAGTACTTAATCTTCATAAACCAGGTGATATCCGATGTGAGGAGGTTCCTGTTCCGACTCCGGGAGAGGGAGAGGTCCTTTTAAAGGTCATGGCCTGCGGTATATGCTCGTCGGATGAAGCCAGGATCTTTAAGGATGGCGCCCATGTGATGCCTATAGTTCCGGGACATGAGTTCGCGGGACAGGTAGAGGCAGTAGGTGAGGGAGTCGATAAGAGTCTGATCGGTAAAAAGGCAAGCGTATTTCCTATGCTGCCTTGCTTTGAGTGCCCGTCCTGTAAAAAGGGCGATTATGCGACCTGTTCCAATTACAAATACTATGGCTCGAGAAATGACGGAGGTATGTGTGAATACAGATGCATAAAGGCCTGGAACTTAAATATTCTCGATGATTCGGTCGATTACTGTGTGGCTGCACTGTCAGAGCCTTCTGCAGTAGGACATCACGCTAGTGAAGTCGGCGGGGTGAAGAAGGGCGACAAGGTCCTTGTCATAGGCTCCGGTACCATAGGACTTCTGATCGGCTTCTTTGCCCAGACCAAGGGCGCAGAGGTCTATATAGGAGCTAGAAGAAAGGAGTCGGCAGAGTTTGCGGCTTCTCTTGGTTTTTCAACAATAGACACCAATAATACAGCAGATCAGGTGGCAGCAGCGACCGATGGCAATGGAATGGATGTCGTCTTCGAGGCGGTAGGCTCCAATAAGTGCCTTATCGATGCCATAGAGTCGGTTGCAGCAGGCGGGACCTTAGTTACCGTAGGTAATCCAGCCGGTGATATGGATCTTCCGAGGGATGTATACTGGAGGATACTTCGCAAGCAGCTGACAGTAAAGGGTACCTGGAACTCATCCTATTCGGATAAGGCAAATGACTGGCATGAGGTTGCGGGAATTATGAAGGACAAAAAGATCCCTTTTGAAAAGCTTATCACAAGAAAGTACAGCCTGTCCCAGTGCGATGAGGCGTTTGATTTCTTCAGGGACCACAGCATACAGAAGTCAAGAGTAATGTTTGTAATGCACGAGAAGGAAAGTGAGGCATATAATGGCTGATTCAAAGAGCTCTGCGATTCCGGCCCGTCATCCGGGAAAGATATCTGCATCTATGATGTGTGCAGGACTTGACAAGATTTTTTACTATCTGACCGAATTCAAGGAGGCAAAGCTTGAGTTCCTTCATATAGATGTTATGGACGGGCAGTTCGTTCCCAACTTCGCGCTTGGTACTGATTATGCCAAGAGCCTTCGGAGGATAACCGACATACCATTCGATTTCCATTTCCTGACCATGGATCCGCTTGAGAAGATGAGCTGGTTCGATATCAGGGAGGGAGATCAGGTCGCTTTTCATTATGAAAACAACACTCATATAGCAGAGTGTCTGCAGTACCTTAAGAGACTCTCGGCTACCGCTCTTGTAGCTATAAACCCTGAGACGGATTACAGGGTGTTAGATCCTTATCTCGATGATCTTGACGGAGTTCTGGCTATGACGGTTCATCCGGGATTTGCAGGAAAGAAGCTTGTACCTTCTACAATGGATAAGGTCAAGGAGATGAGGGAATATTTCCATTCCATAGGAAAGGATGACCTTATAATCGAGGTGGACGGCAATATCACAATAGAGAATGCCAGAAAGCTTTATGAAAGAGGAGCCGATGTATTTGTGGCCGGGTCATCATCACTTTTCCATAAGGGAGAGACAGCAGTAAGCGAGGTCATAAGACAGAAGAGACTTGCAATCGGCTGGAAGGAGGAGGATCTGTGATGAGATATGCAGCTATCCTTGCCGGTGGAGTAGGAAACCGGATGAAATCAGCCCATATTCCCAAGCAGTTCTTAGAGATCGCCGGAAAGCCCATAATCATCTGGACTCTTGAAAGGATTATGAAGTCAGCTCTTTTCGATGAGATAATCATAGCCATCCATCCTGAGTGGAACGAGTACTTAAAGACCATGATAAGGGACAGGGATCTGAACAGGAGCTATGTAAAGGTCATCGATGGAGGAAAGGAAAGGCTTGACACTATAAGGAATGTCATAGACTACATTGATAAGACTCATGGTGTAAACGATTCTGACAAGATCCTTATCCATGATGCTGTACGTCCTTTTGTGACAGATAAGATCATGAAGGATTCAATGGATGCCTTAGACCAGTATCCGGCAGTAGTCGCAGCTATTCCGGCAACAGATACAATGCTATGGATAGAGGATGGCACCAAGGTGGATTCAATGCCTGCAAGAAGCAAGCTTTTTCATGGACAGGCACCTGATTCCTTCCGGCTTACAGTGTTAAGGGATTCTCTTGACTCCCTAAGCGACGAGGAAAAGGAGACGATCACAGGAACAGCCCAGATCTGTCTTACCAAGGGTATAGAGATACATACTGTTCCGGGAGATGTGGAGAATATCAAGCTGACAAGCGATGGCGATCTGATGATAGCTGAGGGGATAATGCGCGAAAGAATAGAGAGAGACAAATGATGGAAGAACACAGCGGTATAATAGTAGATGAGGTGCATTTTGCCAGAGTGCTTCTGCATGTAAGCGGCCATATCACAGAAGATGTAGGTGAACTGTCAAAGGCCAGCATATATATAAAGGACTCCTATCACGGTAAGCTTAAGCCCTCACATCTGGACTTCGACCGCAAGCTAAGAAGGTTTCATATAGTCTATCATATTCTGGGAGCAAACAACTCTTATCCTATAGAGACAGGAGATTACTACCTGCGTCTTAAAAATCATGGAGAGAAGTATTATTCATATCTGGCCCCTGCCCTGAGGAACTGCGAGAAGGACGGAAGGCTTAAGTATATTCCGGCTCAGCAGGATATCGACAGTGGTGATACAGATAAAAAGCCCTTCCAGTTTACCTTTTCAAGGAATACTGCAAAGCATGGCAGAGAGATCTTCGAGATGTTTTCGATGATGGACCTCGATGAGGATACTCTGTATTTCAGAGTGCGCTACCAGCCTCAGCTTGAGGATATGGGTATCATCTACAACATGAAGCAGCGCTTCAGGGAGTGGAAGGCCAATACCAGAAAGGCATTCAATCCATTTAAGGAGAGCATTCTGATAAAGAAATTCAACAGATATGAGGAGAAGAGGAAAAAGCTGCGGGCAGCAGGCAGGAAGCCGACTATTCTTTTTGCATCAGGCTCCAGAAGCTCTCTGAGTGGAAATGAGGAGTATATCTACAATAGGATGAAGGAGAGGAATCTCCTTAATGATTACAATATCCTGTTCAATTTCAAATCAAATATAAATGAGCGCTACGGGACCATAGGATCATTCAAGTTCACAAAGCAGCTTGCTATGAGTGACATAATAATGATCGACGATTTCCTTCCTTTCGTCTATAAGTTCGACTATCCTTGCGATGTGAAATTCGTCCAGGTCTGGCATGCCTGCGGCGCATTCAAGTCTCTCGGATTTGAAAGGGAGGGCAAGCCGGGCGCTCCAAAGACAAACACCAGGGTGCATAAGTGCTATACCCATATGCCTGTAAGCTCAGAGCATTCCGGCAGACACCATGCCGAGGCCTTCGGACTTCCTGAGAAGGTTTTCCTTCCTATAGGGATTCCAAGGACAGATATTTTCTTCGATGAAGAGTATAAGAAAAGCATGGTAGAAAAGCTCCGTCAGGAATACCCTATTATAAAGCGCAGGGACAGGGTTTATCTCTATGCGCCTACATTCCGTGGAAATAATGCGGTGGATGCTCATTTCCCTATGGAAAGAGTTGACTGGAAGAAATGGGGAGCTTTCCTCAAAGAGAGAAATGAGCTCCTTCTTGTCAAGATGCATCCATTTGTGAAGGAATCGATTGATATTCCTGAGGAATACAGGGAATATATAATCGATATGTCTGAATACAGGGAGGTAAATGACATTCTCTTCATTACTGATGTGATGATAACCGATTATTCCTCAGTAATGTATGAGTTTTCACTGCTCAGAAGGCCAATGTATTTCTTCGCCTTTGATCAGAGAATGTATGAGAACAGCCGTGATTTCTATGAGCCATATGAGGAGACGGTTCCGTCGCCATCTGTCATAGTAAAGACCTTCCCGGCTCTTCTGCACGCGCTTTCTGATACTGAGAACTATGATTATCAGGCGCTTGATAGGTTTGTGAAGAAGAATTTTACATATACAGACGGTAAGTCAACTGACAGGTTTATCGATCAGATAATATTAAAGTAAAGGAGTGATATTTTGAAGTTCGCCCGCACAAAGGCTTTTATGCTTGCGGTGGCTATGCTTGCAACAGGCATCGGAGGATGCATAGGGCCAGCTGATGCCTATGCAGCATCAAAGAAAGGATACGGAACAGCGACAGTCAGGATCTTTGCAACAACAGACATGCATGGACAGAGTGTAAAGCTGAATTATGATTCAGCCTCGGACGGAGAAGGCAGTCTGGCTCAGATAGCAGGGATTGTAAAGGAAAAGAGAAAGATAAAGTACGGAACCTCTGTCACAGTAGACTGTGGAGATAATCTATACGGTATAGGAGCCGAGAGTCTGATGAAGGGATCAGACAGCGGAGCCCAGTATATGTACGAGGAGATGAAGGCTCTTGGCTATGATGCCATCACACTTGGTAATCATGATTTTGACTACGGAGTCGATTACATAAAGAAGGCCATTTCCGATACAGGTATGAAGAGCAAGGTCGTACTCTCTAATGTCGTTGACGCCAAAACCAAAAAGAACCTTTACAAAAGCGGGATGATAGTAAAGAAAAACATCACGACCACCAGTGGGAAAAAGAAGACTATCAGGATCGGATTCGTGGGTGCAGTCGTTCCGTCACTAACCAGGAAAAAGGATGGAATGAGCTCTGAGTCTGATTCGGATGCAACCGAGGTGACATCTCTTGCTACAGCTGTTTCATGGCAGGGGATAATAGAGACCAGGGACATTGTCGAATCGGTAAGATCGGAGGCCAAGGCCCTTAAGAGGGATGGAGCTGACTTAGTCATTGCTCTGATCCATTCAGGCATAGGGTCAGAAAAAGCAAAGAAGCTTGATGACAATGTCGGATATGCGGTTACAGCAATTCCTGAGGTGGATGCAGTCTGTGCCGGGCATACTCATATGGATTTCCCTTATGATTCAGCCAAGGCAGAGCCATATTATGACTATTCTGATACCGATGGGGACGGGCTTATGCATGGCAAGGCACTTATCGAGGAGAAGGATCATGCATCCTCACTCGGAATAGCCGATATCAAGCTCGGCTTCAGTGCAGCCGGCAAACCATACATTAAGTATCAGACCGCAAAGATCAGAAAGATCAAGGATTCTGATCCCGAGGATCCTGATATAGTTTCTATCAACAAGAAGTATGATGAGATTTATCAGAAGATCTATGACAGAACAGTGACTTCTACAGATCAGAATGCAGATAATTATTTTGGAATGATAGAGGATAATCCTCTGATCCATCTCGCAAACTCTGCCAAGATCGAATATGGTATCCGTGCAGTAAAAAATCTTGATGACAGATATAAGAACGCACCGGTAATAGCCTCCACCCAGTACCAGCTCGGAGGGAAAAATTCGTCTGATTATCTGAAGATAGACGGGACTGTCCAGGTAAAGGACCTTTTGAATCTCGAGGCCTTCAATCAGCAGAGAGCCAAGGTCTATTATATGACAGGAGCCCAGCTGAAGGAATCTCTTGAGTATCAGGTCGCGAGATTCTATCAGGATCCTGCATCTGCAGCATCGGCCAAGTGGGACGCTGAGACGAAGAAACTTGTTGACCAGGGCTTAAAGCCTGTTCTTACTCCGGACCATCAGAACAACTGGAACGGCTTTCGGGTATATGACGGTATCGAATATGTCGTGGATCCTTCAAAGCCTGCAAGATATAATGAGGACGGAGAAAAGATATCAGATTCCAACAGGATCATAAGTCTCACAAGAAATGGGGTACCTGTATCGGACGACCAGATATTTATCCTTGTTTCTAAAAATATCTCATCAACGTTTGACCCGACCTTTTCAAAGGTGGCAGAAAAGCAGTGCATAGTAAGCAAGACCGCCCATATAAGCTCCATGCTCGAGACCTATATGAAGACACAGACAGTGGACGGAAGGCTTGCAATGTTAACGGACGGTAACTGGAAGATTGCCTTCCCTCAGGGAAGCGACTATATAATAAAGTCATCAGCAGATGCATCAGAGGTGGCAAAGTCCCGGGCCTGGTATCAGGGAGAAATAGCTGCAGAAAATGGATTTACCTTTTACAAGGCAGCTCTGGGGACACCTGATGAGCTTGCTGACAAGAGCGGACCATTCGTCACGGCCTCGCCTCTGGAAACTCAGGTCACAGGAGATCCTGTGACAGTAAAGGTGCTTGCAAATGATATCTCAGGAGTCAGCAGGATCTCATATACAGGAGGGACCTACAAGGCTAATGATGATGTGAGAAGCTATGCGACGGAGGTCTCAGGCGATAGCTTTACTGTTACGCAGAATGGTACCTATACAGTGTTTGCTGAGGATACTCTGGGTAATGTGAATGTCTGCTACGTACGTATAAATAATATAGACGGTACAGTTTCAGTGGCTCCTACTGTCGTACAGATCTCGAACAGAAAGAAGGTCATAACTGGAAACGCTTCTCCGTTCGCAGTCGTAAATCTCAAGATGTCTGGAATGGATGTGGATACAAAGGCAGATCAGAACGGAAGGTTTACCTTCAATCTGGAAAGGCCTGGTAATGCAGGAGACAGCTATCAGATCTATCAGACAGATATACAGGGACGCAGGAGCAGCGTCGTGACCGGAACAGTACAGCGGACAGGAGCCAATGCGCCTTCTGTCGTAAATCAGATAAATAATACTGATACGACTATAAGCGGAGTATTTCATGATGATCCACTCTGCTCTATCCTGGTTCAGTGCGGCAGCAAGGTCTATGTGCCTAAGGACGCCCAGTCACAGTATAAGGAAAGCAGCCTTTGCAAGGACAGCCTTACAAAGAAGTCTGTTACCATGACAAGAACAGGGGATACGTTTTCTATAAAGATACCTGTTCCTATGACAGGAGAGAATTATAAGATCTATGGTGTGGACTGGATAGGGAGGCTGTCAACCCTTACTTCAAGGACCGTAAATGAGGTCGCTCCTAACCAGCCTAAGGTAAGCACTGTTATAGCAGAGGATGCCCTGATCTCTGGAAGCATACCGAAGCCGACATCTGATAGCTATACGATAACAGTCCGGACAGGAAGCGGAAAGACCTATACAGGAACAGCTGGAAGCGATGGTAAGTTCGTTATAGAAGCTGACAGCGAGGCTGTCGGGACCAAGGTAAGCGTAACTGCTTCTGATATAAGAGACGGAGTGACAAGAAACAGTCTTGCAAGAGAGACTACCATGAAGTCACTTAAAGATTACTATGATAAGTACACAGAAAACGGCGAGATTTCCACTATAAATGATCAGGATACAGTTATCTCCGGATCGATATATGAGGGAGGCCCTGATGTACGTGCGGTTCTTCTGATAAATGGTGAGAAGAAGGCCGTAAGTCTGGGTGAGGACGGATCCTTTGAATATAAGCTTGAGACGCCGCTTTCTTACAAGGATAAGGTATATCTGATCGTAAGGAATGCAAGCGGAGGCCTTAAGGACATAGAGACAGAGACTGTTTCTGAGGCTGTTCCTGATAGGCCTGTGGTTTCAAATGAAAGAATAACGACTGATACGTCTGTTATCATAGCTGTTGGAAACAGGAGCTGTACTGCGGTCCTGAAGAGCGGCAAGACCTTTGTTAAGGCAAGGCCGGAGGAAAAGACTGCTGATGGCTTTGTATATAAGCTGACTCTGCCGAAGAAGCTCAGAAAGAAGGGAACTCATCTGAAGGTTTATCTGGAGAATTCATCAGGTCAGTCAGATCCTGTATCATTTGTAGTGAAACAGCTTGACAGCGATGAAGAAGAGTAGTACACTATTAAGGCTGATGTGAAAATGATGGTTCAATAGCCCCGAACATCATTTCATCAATATATCCCGGTCCGTGTCGGTACATTCGCGGGTCAGGAAGACAGGTTAATTTGGAGGATATATCAATGAACACCACTTATATGCCAAACCCTGATAAGGTTTGCCGCAAATGGTATGTTGTAGATGCCGAGGGACAGACACTTGGTCGTCTCGCATCAGAAGTCGCAAAGGTTTTACGCGGCAAGAACAAGCCGATCTTTACCCCTCACGAGGATTGCGGCGATTATGTTATCGTTGTAAACGCTGACAAGATCAAGGTCAGCGGAAAGAAGCTTGAGCAGAAGATTTATTACCGTCATTCTGATTATGTAGGCGGATTAAAGAGTGCTAGTCTCAAGGAGATGCTTGAGAGACATCCGGACCGTGTCATCGAGATCGCTGTTAAGGGAATGCTCCCGAAGGGACCTCTTGGCCGTCAGATGTACAAGAAGCTTTTCGTATATGCAGGCCCTGACCACAAGCATGCAGCTCAGAAGCCTGAAGCACTTGAGTTTTAATGCGTGGAGGATTAGAAAATGGCAAATGGTAACAGATATTACGGGACAGGCAGAAGGAAGTCTTCTGTAGCAAGAGTATACCTCGTTCCGGGCACAGGAAAGATCACTATCAATAAAGAGGATATCGACAAGTATTTCGGTCTTGAGACATTAAAGGTTGTCGTTCGTCAGCCGCTTGAGCTTACCGGCACAACTGATAAGTTTGATGTATTAGTAAACGTCAAGGGCGGTGGATACACAGGTCAGGCCGGAGCTATCCGTCACGGAATCTCAAGAGCTCTTCTTGAGGCCGATGAGGAGTATCGTCCTGCACTTAAGAAGGCCGGATTCCTTACACGTGATCCACGTATGAAGGAAAGAAAGAAGTACGGCTTAAAGAAGGCACGTCGTGCACCACAGTTCTCAAAGAGATAATGCGCGTAGCAATGAGCCATGCGCTTGTAAAAAAGACGTTCCAGATGAATGCTTGCATTCAGACTGGGATGTCTTTTTTTGAGTAGAGGTATGAGGTGAGAGGTGTGAGGTGAGAGGTATGAGGTGAGAGGTGAGAGGTGAGAGGTGAGAGGTACTTGCAGGCTTAGGTGTTGACCTGGCGAAATAGAAAATACACATACGATTATTGTCATTTGAACAGTACATTAGAAATAGCGCATATGGCAACCGCCATATTAACAGTACATTAGAAATAGCGCATATGGCGACCGCCATATTAACAGTGCATTAAAAAACAGTCCATACAGCTCTGCCATATGAACTGTTCATTCAAAAAACTATTATTGTTTATTAACTACTGGACCTCTGAGCCTTAACTATTGGCTTCTGTTTCCTCAAACCTCAAACCTCACACCTCTCACCTCTCACCTCAGTTACCGCCATATTAACAGTGCATTAAAAAACAGTCCATACAGCTCTGCCATATGAACTGTTCATTCAAAAAACTATTATTGTTTATTAACTACTGGACCTCTGAGCCCTAACTCTTGGCTTCTGTTTCCTCAAACCTCACACCTCACACCTCTCACCTCACTTACCGCCATATTAACAGTGCATCAAAAAACAGTCCATACAGCTACCGCCATATGAACTGTTCATTCAAAAAACTATTATTGTTTATTAACTACTGGACCTCTGAGCCCTAACTCTTGGCTTCTGTTTCCTCAAACCTCACACCTCACACCTCTCACC